>NC_013958.1 GCF_000024725.1 Nitrosococcus halophilus Nc 4
AGAAACTGCTCGAAAAGAAAAACAGCAAGTAAACCTGGTGCCAAATGACCGAGGGCGTCATAGGGAGTGAGAGGGTTAGGTGGAAATGATTTGAGAGAAAATGTTTTAGACACTATTCGAAAAACTTATTCCAGAAAAGAGGACACTATTATTTCAAGCGACTCTGGCGTTTTTATTCACTTTTTTGATAATCGCAATCACCTTATCCGCCTGTTCCGGCAACACCCCATCAATTCCCTCATAGTGGATATCGGTAAAGGGGGGCTCATAGAGGGCCTCCAGATCCATCACCCCATTACGCGCCAGGTGCTCGATGATCTGATCGATAAAGCGGATTTGATCCGCCCTGAGGGTACTGTGGGATAAGAACTCAGCAAAGGCTTCCTTGGCGGCGTTGCGGTCCAGGCCCACGATGCGGCGGATGAGCTCTCCCAGGGGCGCCTCGCCATAGGTCTTCATAAAGTCTTCCTTGCTGCCGGGACCGGCTTCAGAAAACAACACCGCTTCCAGACCTTCCAGATCCTTAGCGGTGATAGGCTGGTTGTGTCTGAGGCGTTGGAGGGTGACATGATCCTGATGGGTGCGCAGGAAAGTCTCCACCTTGAGGCGGTAATGCTTGAGACTGGGATCGGCTTGAATCAATCCTTCGATCTCAGTCACCTCCCCGAGTTCGTCCTCAAAGTCGGTGTAAACTTTCTCCCGGGGACCGGCTTTATCCACGAACTTGATGAGATCCCGCAGCTGGCGCCGCACGGTCTCTAACATCGCCAGAGTCATATCCTGCCAATACTCATCACTTTGCAGATCGAGAATGAGGGGCATGTGGGCGTTCACCGCCGGAATAGCTCGCTTTTCTTCTAACCCCTGGGCGAGATCTTTCACCTGCGCCTGATAGCGCTCCAGACTGGGTGTTTTTTCCAGGAGAGCCAGTTGCAGATTAAGAATCAGCAAATCGAAGCGGCGGGCAAATTCATCGTCCTCATCGGGGGACGGCAAGCCACTTAAGTGCTCAGCAATCTCCAGCTCATCGCTGGGAGTGAGATGCTGCCAACGGGTCCGATCGGAGAAGGCCTCCACATATTGCCGATGGGGCCGGACCAGGAAATTGTCCAGGTTCATCCGGGTGACCCCCTCATGGAGCTGATCCAGTAATGCGCTTTGGAGGGATGGACGGGAGTCATTTGGATCGTCCATTGCCTGCAAGGCGGTGGCCAGCGCTAAACGGCTTTTAAAGACCTTCTGCTTGACCGATTCCTGAAGGGGCGCTTCCCGGACTTCTTCCGGATGGGCGCTGAAAAACTCCAGGTTTTCACAGTAATCAAAAATGCAAAAAAACGGCTTATCCCGGCCGGGGCCAAAGAGATCGGGGCACAAGCGAGTGCCGCGGCCCAGCATCTGCCAGAATTTGGTTTTGGAGCGCACCCGCTTGAAGAACACCAGGTTTACCACTTCGGGCACATCGATGCCCGTATCGAGCATATCCACCGAGACGGCAATGAAGGGGGCTTTGTGGGGAAGAGTGAAATCGTCAATCAAACTCTGGGCGTAGCTCACCCGATTATCGATGACCCGGCAGAACTTCCCGGCCAGGTGGGGATAATGTTGATCAAAACGTTGAACAATAAACTCGGCATGGTCGTGGTTCTTGGCAAAGATAATGGTCTTGCCCAGCTGATCGCCGCCTTGAATCTTCAGCCCCTGGGCCATCAACTGGGCCAGGACCTTATCCACCGTATCTTGATTGAACAGCCAGGCATTGAGGGCGGCGGCATCGATCTCCGGGGGCAACTGGCCGGTCTCCTCATCCAAGAAGGTGGCTTCGTAGGCATCCTTTTCTTCTTCGCTCAGGTGCTCATAGCGAATCCCCTGGCGCTGAAATTTGAGGGGCACCGACACCGGCCGGGGCGGCACCAGATATTCATCAGCCACCGCCTGGTTCAGTTCATAGGCATAGGTGGGAACGTGGTCTTCCAAATCGAACAGGTGATAGGTATTGCGGTCCACTTCCGCCTTGGGGGTAGCGGTAAGCCCTAGCAGGAAGCTATCAAAATAGTCAAAGATGGCCTTAAATTTCTGATAGACCGAGCGGTGGGCTTCATCGATGATAATCAGATCGAAGGCGTTGACCCCAAAGCGCTTGCGGCCCTCTTGTTGGGTCTCGTCAATGAGGTTCATCATCGTGTGATAAGTAGAGAACACGATCCGGCTCCCCGCCTCTTCCTTCTCGGTCACCAGATTAACCAGGGAGGCGTGAGGCAAATGGGCAGCAAAGGCCCCCTTGGCCTGCCGCACTAAGGCCGTCCGATCGGCCAAAAACAAGACCCGCTGGACCCAACGGGCCCGCATGAGGAACTCCACCGCGGCGATGCTTACTCGGGTCTTGCCGGTGCCGGTGGCCATGACCAACAAACTGCCCCGGGCCCGCGCTTCCTGGAACCGTTCCATGACCCGGCGGAGACCTTCTTCCTGATAGTAGCGCCCGGCAATCTCCCGGTTAAGGGGGATTTGGGTCAGATCCTTGCGGCTAGTGCGACGATGAACCATAAGCTGCAGCTCATCCTTGGTGGCAAAGCCTTGCACTTCCCGGGGAGGGTAAAAGGTATCGTCCCAGAGCCAAGTTTGATAGCCGTTGCTGGTGTAGATAAGAGGACGCTGGCCGGTCATTTGTTCTAGACAATCCGCATAGAGCTCGGCCTGGCGCTGACCCATCATGGGGCTTTTCTGGGTACGCTTGGCTTCCACGATCGCCAAAGGCAAGCCATTGTCGCCCCAGAGGACATAATCCACGTAGCCCCTCCCCTGCCCATGGGGCATACCTTCCACGGCGTACTCCCGGACCTGTTCTCCGGCCGGGTCCCAGCCCGCTTCCCGCAGCAGCACATCAATAAACAGATCCCGGGTTTCGGCTTCCGATTCTTCAAAGGTGACCGTACCTAAAGCGGCTTGGTTTTCCGCCTTGACCTCGGCGATGTGGGCCTTTAAGCGTTCAATTTCTTCTTGGGAAGCCGTTAGCCGCTGCTGAGTGGCTTTAAAGGCTTCATCTTTCTCTTGCAGCGTCTCCTGCAAGCGGGAGAGCTCTACGGCGTTTTTATCGGCCTCCTGAGCCTCCTGAAGGGGCTCCCGCAGCCGCTGGTCGTTGAAGGGGGGTACGGATAGGGGGGCTCCCTGGGTGGGGGTGTAGACCCGCACCAGCCAGCTCAGCAGATTGTAGGTGGCCCGGGTGAGCTGAAGCCCCTCCACAGGGCGCAGCCGAACATCGCTGTGAACGGCCTGATTGCCCACCTTGTGGATGAGGCGGATTTGGGGGAAGAGGCTAGGGGCCACCAGGGTTTGAAAGGTGGGCTCGTGGATGAGCGCCGCGAGATTGTCTTGATAGGGCTTTCGTAGGCTAGGGTCATGGGCATAGAGCCAGCGGACGGTTTTCTCTAAGGTCCGACGGGCATAGAAGGCACAGGTGCGAGGGGCCGTGAGGGCATGCTGTTCAGTATGGAGGGCATCTTCGCGAAAGGGGGCCCAGTCACCGGTGAGAAAGTCGAAATTGGAGGCCATCCGGGGGGACCTGGCCTAGCCGGCGGCGGCTTCTTTGAGAAGTTTCTCGGCGGCTTGGGGGGTGAGTTCGCCGCGGAAGGCGCGGTGGGTGAGGGAGGAAAACAAAATATTAGCATTCTCTGCACTGTGATTAATTTTGATGAGGTTTCTCTCAACTTTTCTCACTACATTCAGGTAATGAAGTTGCATCTCAACCGGCGGTAACAAGAAAACAATTTCCTTTAAAATGGATGTGCTTAAACCATCCATGATTGCACCATGAGCCAACCTTCTTAGCTGGTGCTGAAAGGTTCCGCTCCTGCAAATCGTCGCTGCCAAAAACTCAGGAAGACACTTATCAGGATTTGTACGAATACGGAACAAATGGTAAGAAATTCTTGCTTTCCCAATGCCTTTAGGAACTACACAAGCCCGTCCTATACTACCCATACGAGTTATCAAAACATCACCAGGACAAGCATCAAAGCGTGATAATTCTTCAGCTTTTTTTTCAGTCAAAAATTTTTCTGTGTTTGATACAAAATGATCATTATGAACATTTTCTATTCCAAGTAACGGAATGCCTTCGGGAACTAATTCACGTACCTTAAGCTGTGTACCAAAAGGGCCACACCGGATATCTTCTTTAGGATTAGAAACAACTTCATCAATTGTTCCTGCACCCCACCCCTTCGGATTCGTCACCGGATCCCCAAACATCTCCAGAAACGCTGAGCGCAAAAAATCCTCTGTGAGTACTATCGCCCGCTGTCGCTTGCGGCGGATGGCATCGGCCTTGTCCAGAATGGCGGCAAGGCGGCGTTGTTCGGGGAGGGGTGGGAAGGGGATGGTGATTTCTGAAAAACGGCTTTTGTTGACAATAGCAACAGTCGTCGAAGGAGCCATATGCTCCAGTATGGGTTTTAAGGTTTTGCAAAAATGATAGCCATATCGTGGGAGAATCTTAGACTTATCAAAAATCAGAGAGTTAATTTGTTGATTGGTAGCTAACTGTATGCCAGCAATACCTACTTTACCCAGCGAGCCAATACAGCAGACCATCACGGCATCAGGGGGTAGCAGCCGTGCTTGACTGGCACCCGATCGGCTGAGATAGTTCTGGGCTTTAGTTACTGGATCATCATTATCAAGATCAACAGGCGTAACAAAGGGAACCTCGCTCCCATAGTATTCTGGCTTTGAAGTAGAGGGTGTGCTACCTGTAATCACTTCTCCTACTTCGCCTAGTTTTGCTAATTTCCACCCTTGAGGCAGGTTGAAGTTCATCCCACCATCTCCCGCAGTTCCTTCAAGTCCTGCTGAATTTCTGTCTCCAAAGCCTCCAGCTGGTCCAGGATCACTAAAGGTGGCTCGTACTCCACCGCCTCATACTGCACTTCCTTGTAGCGATTGATGGAGAGATCATATTTGTTCTCGGCAATCTCGGCCTTGGGGACAAAAAACGCTTTGGCCGTGCGGTCGGTATCCTTCTTCGGATTGCGCTTCTTCCATTTCGCCAAAATGTCGGGGATATCGTTCTCTTTGACCGGCTCACGCTTATCGTCCAGGCTGAAGCCATCAGCGGCCATGTCATAGAACCAGACCTGATCGGTGCCCCCGGAATCGGTGCGAGTGAAAATCAAGATAGCCGTGGACACCCCTGCATAGGGTTTGAATACCCCTGAAGGCATGGATATGACCCCATCCAGTTTGTGATCTTCAACCAGGTGCCTTCGAATTTCCCGGTGGGCCTTGCTGGAGCCAAATAGCACCCCATCGGGGACAATACAGGCGCAGCGGCCTCCAGCTTTAAGCTGGCAGAGGAACAACGCCAGAAACAGCAACTCGGTCTTTTTGGTGCTGGTCAGTCGCAGTAAGTCTTTAGCCACGGATTCATAGTCGAGGGAGCCCTTAAAGGGGGGATTGGCCAGAATCACTGTGTAGCGATCGCGAATACCGGTCCCTTCCTGGGAGAGGGAATCAAGGCCCCGAATATCCGGGTCTTCGACTCCATGGAGGGTCATGTTCATGGCCCCAATACGCAGCATGGAGCTATCAAAATCCGTACCGTGGAATAGGCCGTGATTGAAGTGCTGACGCAGGGCGGCGTCATGGAAAATGTCCGGGTGATGTTCACGTAAGTATTCCCCCGCGGCCACCAAAAAGCCGCAGGTGCCACAGGCCGGATCGGCGATAGTGTCCTGGGGCGTAGGCGCCACCAATTCCACCATCATCTTGATGATATGGCGAGGGGTGCGGAACTGGCCGTTTTGGCCCGCCGTGGCGATTTTGGAGAGCATGTACTCGTAGAGATCGCCCTTGGTGTCCCGGTCTTCCATAGGCAGGGCTTCCAGCATTGTCACCACCCGCTGCAACAGGTTGGGAGTGGGAATGACAAAGACCGCATCCTTCATGAACCGGCTGTAGGCGCTCTCCCGTCCCTCATGGAGCTTTTTGATGAAGGGAAACACCTCATCCCGGAATAACTCGTACATTTCTCCGGCTTCCCGATCCTTGAACCGAGACCAGCGCAAAGGCTGCTGTTTGGCGCTGAAGATGGGATCTTCAATGGGTTTACCCAGTCGATTGGCTTTACGCTCCCGCACGGTGTGGAGCTCATCCAGACGCTTGGTGAAAAGCAAATAAGTGATCTGCTCGATAACGGTCAGAGGATTGGAGATGCCGCCGGACCAAAAGGCGTCCCAAATGCGATCAACTTGTGATTTTAATGTCCCGGTGATCATAGCGGGTGGTTTCTTTTCCTGAGATGAAGGTCATGAGTTAAAAGAATACACCGTCTGTTCAAAGGCTTAAAGGACCATCCGGTGTCTGCATGGGTCCCAGGCGGATCATCATGGTGTTACCTACACTCAGTGGATCCCCCTCCCCTGCCCAGAGCCTCCCTCAACCCCAGAAACACAAATGCCCCTCTCCTTTTGAGTGTCGGCAGCAAGGGAGAAAGATTTATCTTAGGACTACCGCTGATCACGATTCCCGGCTCAGGGAAGTGCGTTCCTTCTCTTGAGCGGGGCGCACGGTCACCATAAGCCTGGCCTTGAACTTTGTTGAAAAGGTAACTTATAAGTTACTATACCAACATGATCGAGATCAGGGAATATATCGACGCCCAGGGCCGTAGCCCCTACGCCAAATGGTTCGACAAGCTCAATGCCCAGGCAGCGGCCAAGGTGGCAACAGCCTTGATCCGGATGGCGCAAGGCAATCTGTCCAATGTCAAGGGAGTCGGCGCCGGCGTCTTCGAGTACCGCATCGATTTCGGTCCCGGATACCGTGTCTATTTCGGCAAGGAGGGCGATCGGCTCATTATCCTGCTAGGCGGCGGCACCAAGCAACGCCAGCAGAAAGACATCGAGGCCGCACAGACCCTATGGGCAGCGTATCAACAACGCCAGCAGGAGGAAGATTGAGCGATGGTGCTGACCCGCGATTTCAAAGAAACGATTCAAGCCCGCGTGGCCCGCGATCCCGCCTTCCGCAAGGCCCTGCTTAAAGAGGGGGTAGAAGCCCTACTGTCCGGCGATATGACCACTGGCAAAGCTGTGCTGCGCGACTATATTAATGCCACGGTCGGTTTTGAGACCCTTTCGGCGGAAACCCGGATTCCGTCCAAGAGCCTCATGCGCATGTTTGGACCTAAAGGCAACCCCAATGCCCGTAACTTGTTCCAGGTACTCGGCTACCTCCAACAGCGCGAGGGGGTCCGCTTTGAGATCCGCGCCAGCCGCTAACTTTACATACTTTCACCGCCTTTGCCTTCCCTCCCTAGCGCTGGTTGAGGGCCTTGCAGACATCTTCGTGTCATCTCTCCGGTTTGAAACCGCCAAAGATAGCTGATTACTCCAGGCGAGGCGTGCCTGCCAGGACAGTTGATGCCTGTAACGCGGGGCCAGAACCCAAGTCTCACAAATACCCCTTTAACACCTCCGGGATCACCCCTGCCTCTTTTTCCTCAGTTATTCTGAGTTCCACCGGCGGATCGCCCGGCTTGAGCCAAAACTGCACATATACCTCGCCCTGGATAGCCACCCTATTCAAATAAGGCCCCAGCTCTTGCCCCCT
Source organism: Nitrosococcus halophilus Nc 4 (assembly GCF_000024725.1). Lineage (NCBI taxonomy): Bacteria > Pseudomonadati > Pseudomonadota > Gammaproteobacteria > Chromatiales > Chromatiaceae > Nitrosococcus > Nitrosococcus halophilus. The sequence goes on from NC_013958.1 coordinate 7,609, forward strand.
AGCATAATGCAACCGCAGCACCTTGCCATTGAAAGCCACCGGATGATACAACTGAATATCCGCCACCGGCGCTAACCGGCTCCCTACCTGCATTTCCCCGGATAAATAATACGTGTGCTGCGGGTCCAAGCGTTTCAAAAGCCACCCCAAGGACCGACCCTGCATCTCCACCTTATGGGACACCACCCGCAAGGGTTCCCCCTCAATAAGCTTGGCCCTCGTGGGATAGAGGTTATGATGGACCTGGGACTTGCCCACCGCTCGGGGTTGGCCCTGATGGAGCACAATCAGTCCCTTTTGCCACACCCCCAGCACCGGGCATTGGCAGGTCATATGCTCCAAAGTCAGATTGTCGATGGCTTCTAACTCCAGGGTGAACCAGCGGGTCCCCGCCTCTTGGATAAAGGCCTCCCGGGCCAACTCAAAGTTGCCCAGCAAGTGCTGCAACCCGGTGCGAAACCCCAAGCCGCTGACCGGATACAGCCCCAGACAGGCGGCCAACAAAGCAGTCATCAGCACCATCTCCGCCTTGCTGCCCACGGCCATCCGGTAGTGACGGTTCCCCGGCATCACCACCCGCACCGGGGAAGGCCAAAATAAATCGGCGCCCCGCAGGTTCAGCATATCAATCCATAGGTGGGACCAATACCCCCCCAAGATGCACCCAAAATAGACCGGGTTGAGCCACAGGAGGGGGGAAATCAGCACCGCCAGGACCCAAAGGGCCAGGAAAGAATGGGTGATTGTCCGGTGGCCAAAATGCTTCTCCAGGCGGGTGGAGAGCCAAAACAGCACCCGTCCCAGCTTGGAGGTGGGCAAATCCACATCCGGCAAGAGGGAAGCTCCCGCCGCCAAGGCCCAGCCGAGGAAATCGGTGTCGTATTCAAACAGGGCCGCGCCGCCCAGATAGAGGGCGGAGGCAAAAGCGATGTGGGTGCCCGCGATCATGGACTTGTTGGGAAGGGCGTAGGACTTGGGGCAAAGCCGTCACTTCTCCCAGCAATTAGGCCACTTCCCGCACGTGGGCGATCTCCCGTGTTGCCGCAGGCCGAAGAGAGTCGGCGGGTAAGGTCAGCACGGCCAGGGTCTCTCCCGAGAGGGTGGCAAACTCGACCTCATAGCCGGCGCCGGCCTCATGGATGAGTACCACTGTCCCCAGATCGCCCGCTTTAAGTCCATGCTCGGGCACGTCCTGAGTGAGTACGACAAGTTCCAGTTCACGAATCATTATCTTTCCCTTATAGGATAGGCAGTGACAAAATGGGGTGCCCTCTTATCCTTGGCCAGGAACCAGACCGCACAAAGAGTCGGGTCGCGCCCATCGGGTGTGGGCAAGGGTCCCTCAATCACGTATTTCGTCCCAAAGGCGGTCTTCTCTACTTTGACTACTTTGCCACCTTGCGCATGGCGCTGCAATGCTTCCTGCAACACCTCCCAAGCGGATAAGGCAAAGCCAAAGCGGTTAAAGAACTGGGCCTTGGCTCGACCATAGGGATGCACGGGAGAAAGCAAATAATCGGTGATCTTGCGCGCATCGATGACGGCACTCTCGAGGTGGGGTAAACGCTTCATCTCAATTGGCCTTCCCGGCCCCCTTGAACAAGAAAAACCGCAGGCTTAGAAATAACGCGGCGGCCATCCCCGCTAGGATATAAAGCTCCGTGTCCCCCAGGCCAATGGCTAAATACCGCGTGCCGATAATCAAGGCCCCGGCCACCATCATCACCGGGGTAAAATCCAGATAACGAACCCCGGCTTGATGGCGCATCTCCCGGATTTGGCGCTTGTCCACCACCCGCTCCTTGGCGCTGTCATTGACCATGTCATCAATGGCCTGGGGGTTACCGCCGCTTTGTTTCACCACATGGGAGACATAAAGCTCCGGGGATTCGATGAGCACCCCTTGCTGGGTGATAGAGGCCCGCACCATGTCCGCCGAGGCCTCCGGGGTGAGGGGCGGGACCGGTATCTCCTTCATCTTCCACCACAGCTTTCTTAAACCCTGCTTTTTCTCGCTAGCGCAGGTGATGACTTGGGCTTGGTTAAAAATGGCCAGCCAAAAGGCCTGCTGGGTGGGGGTAAGGCGCGTCATATCGTCCACCGCCATCAGCACCCGCCCCTCATGAGCGGAAAGGGCCGGGATAATGGCGCCGGTCAAGTCCCGAATGCTCAGCCGGTTCACGGTCCGTTTGACTTTCGCCCATTCGATTTCTGCCGGCGGCAATTCATCATAGCGCTGGGCCAATTCCAAGGCGCTGGGCTTCACAATCCCGGCCATCAGGAGCTGCCGGGCCATTGCTACAAACTGCCCCTTGGCCTGGTGGTCATGGAGGTGCACCACCGTCAAGGCGCGGCGAGGCTGAGAGGGCTTCGTATCAGGGGAAGGGGCCGCCTCCGACGGGAAGGACCTCTCCCGCCCCTGGAGCTTCCCCAGGGCGGCTTCCAGCACCGCCGACTTGCCGATCCCCACCGGCCCGGTCAAAAGCACGTGCTTGCCCTTGCGCAGTTCCTGGACGATTTGATTCACTAACGCGTCCCGGCCCAGGAGGCCCGTCACCTGCTTCATCTCCCGGTAATCCTCCTTCTCCCTTCAAATAGGTGAGTAGCACCGGCCACTGGGGACCGGCGTAAGCCGCCACCTTATGGCGTTGAGAAGTGATGAGTAAAGCTAGTTTCTCCACGGTGGCCTGAGTCTCATTGAGCTTTTGGGCCAGGGTCCATAAGTCTTCCACCTCATCATAGCCCGTCTTTACCCGCTGCTGGGCCCACCCGGATTTATCCCGATAGAATTTGAGCCGGGTCTGGGCCGCGGCCAAATCCGCTTCCTGAGCCCTGAGCTGGGCCATCACCTGCAACACTTGACTGCGGACCTGCTCTCGGGCTCGGGTCTCCTCGAGAAGCCGCAGGGCATGATCCCGGCTCTCCTGGCGGGAGGTCAAGGGAATGTGGATCTGGACACCTGCCGTAGTGCCCGTGGTAAAGAAACTGTCCGAAGCCTGGAGACTGCTACCGTTGGTGGAAGCCCGGGCAAACAGAGAAGTCCGCTCTAGCAGCCGCTCGGCCAAGGTAGGCGGAGTATATTCCCGCGTGACCCCCTGATAAGCCTGAAGGGTGGGGTTAGAGGTCAGGATGAATTCCAGCACGGTTTGCTCCTCCCAGGCCCCGGCCCAGGCGGGGAGGAAAAGTAGTCCGCACCACCACATTGGCTTAGGCTTCTTCCAGCAAACCCTCATATTCATCTTTTGTCAGCCAATCCATGATGGGTTTTATCTCCAGCACGTCCCATTCAATGGCCACTGTGCAACCTCCGGGGACGACCCCCTCATCCACTCGAGTCACGGTTCCGGTGGTGCCCCTTGGTACCCAGGGAAATTTGACCTTGGCGCGTCGACGTTGACCGAGTACCCTCCGTGCGTCTTCCGCGGTGAAATAATGGTGTTTCATGAGCGGTTCTTTTGCTGTTAATTAATCCGCAGATCTGATAATAAGTTAATCTTAAACGGGTTATCTTCTTTTTCTAGTTTTTTTCGCACTTTGCAAGACTTTCATCCCTTTAGCCACCTCAACTTCATTAAGCAACGGCTGGTAAATATCTTTCGGTATACGCCTCACCAGGTAATTACGTCTAACTTTAAGACCTTCGCAAACTGCTGGAAGAGATGATCCGCCTCACCTGCGGGAAGACGATAAAGTAGCTCTTTCTTATATCTCTTTCCTTAATTTTCCCGCACATGCTTGATATTTTTTTATTCAGATATTTGGAAAAGGGAGAGTTAAAGAAAGAGATATATTATCTTGGTAAATATAAAGAGATGGCTAATCGTATTACCAATACTATTGTGCAAAATTACCTAATTAAATTTCATTAGGCTCGTTAACTGATTGTGGCAGCGCGTAGCGCCGCTCGCCAAGGATGGCGAGTGCTTCCTTGAATTTGGCATTTGGTTCAGGGATGAACCGTCTACAGATATGGGTGAGGCCTTGGAACGATACAGAGGTACAGGCGCGGCCATAGTGCTTCAAGGTTGCACCAACGCGAGTTTGCGTATTGGAGGCTTAATTGCGCGCCAGGGAGGGCGCGCTAAGGTGTGGCGAAACCAGGGAATGGTGAAGGGAAGGAAATTGGAGCGTAGCAGGGAAGCTAGCGGAATAAGTCAGGATGACACCTTTGATTTTGTACTGATAAATAGTGGTGATTAAGTTCCGTCACTTAACATTATTCAATAACGACACTTAACTATATTGCTTCTTTCACAATTTCCAGATACCGACAATTAATTGTAAATACTCCGACACTTAATTTTAAAGTTTTCAGAAAATGATAGATCTCTATAAGGGTTATCGACCTTCGAAAGGTAAAACTCTATCCGTTGATGCTGTATGAGAGATATTTCAGAGAAAAAACAGTGTTGAGAGGCAGCTTAGAGGCGAGATTTAGCCTCCCTAGTACTATGTATGGATGCTTTTAAAACAAGTCAGGAAGAAGAAAAAGGAAAAATTAAGGGGGTCGACTTTTGCCAATGATAATTTCCTTGATATGAGCGATAACGGAGCGAGGGTCTTGTGAGGGAGATGTTTTTTGCGGCTTGGTTTCCTCTGGAGTTTGGGTTTGGTTATGTTGTTCTTCTTTTGCTTCCGCCGCTTTGATTACTAATTCCAATCGACCTATGGGCTCTTCTTTTCGTTTCTGCCTGCGCTGGCGCTTGGAGGCTTTATCGCGTTCGTGCCGAAGCCAATTGCTTAAGCCAAAGGCTTTAAATAACGAGGCCGAAATAGTGCGGATTGCAGGGTAACCGCTGTACTCAGCAAATCCAGATTGCTTGGCGATTGGGTGTACAGTGATGATGCCGGCAGCAACTAGGTCGTGGATGGCGCGCTCGGCACGCCTTAGGCCGATGCCACACAGGGCCGCAATGCGCTCCATGCCGATTCCAGAAAATGAGCCATCCTCCCAAGGGATGCCAACACGAAGAGTCACTAGATCGAGATAGTGGGTCAGACAACTTAAGACCTGGAGACAGGCCTCTCTCCGCTCGCTACGCTGCTTCCGGTCACTTCCATTAGCGAGGTTAAGGGAGGGTAAAATGGCTTCTGGATCATGGTAATAAGCGCGGATCTTCTCACTAAGCTTGCACAGAATACGCGGGCGCTCTTTATGATTTTCTGGAGGCGAAAACCACCGTGGATTAGCGGGGTTGTGGCCGCAACCATTGCCGCTCGGAGTAAAAGTATCGAAATTATTGTTGTTTTCCGCTATTCTATTCATCTAGAACGTTTCGAGAGGCTCCACTTGCCTCTACTTACGATGTAAAGCATCTTGAGCCCCTATCTGCCTTTATCTAGGGTGTCTCAGGGAACAGGCCTCCGAGACGTTTGCTACGTTAATTGGAGGCCAGGTGTGCCAGCACCTGGCCTTTTTATTTTTTAGTATTACCCCGGGCCAGGTGTGTGCCAGCACAACTAACCCTAAAATTTACAATAAGATTACAATTAAATACTTCTTTAAACCTTAATTTGAGAAAACTGTCATATTTTCTGCTTTGATTTAGCGTCCTTGTTCTGAGTCCCCTTATTAAAAATAGCTGCACCGATTACAGCTGGCCTAGGCGCCAATTAATTGTTTTTTTCATGGTAAGAGCCTTTCAGCCGTGCTTATTTAAGCTAGGATTTCTTCACTACCGTTCATTTTGTGCTCATTTCCGTATCCACTCGATAGATCGAGGACACACTGTGAAAAGCCAAGCTTTCTTGCAAACCTTGCTGCAGCATCAAGCGATTTGAAGACTCGGGCATGCCCCCTCTGGGCTCGCAGGATTTTCTCGGACATGCCATAGCGGACCACCATGGCAAAGCCACCCGGCACACCTGCAATCCGGATTTGTTCCACCGCACCTGCTTCTGCAAGTACACGCAGTGATGACGCATCAATCAGTTCAGCCATACCCATAATTTAAAGCACAAAAATAAATATATTGCAATATCAAAAACAAAAATTTGATTATTAAAAATTATGAAATGATTTCATATGGTATGATATGATATTACTATTTTGTCAGCTTTTAGTTAGTAAAGCTCTAGTGGGAGGAAAGCAGATATAAGGAAGGTATTAAGCGGACTTTCTTGGCTTCTTGTCCTTATCTTCCAGAAGATCCACCACGCTACAATCTAGCGCCCTGGCAATTCTTCTAAGCGTAGGCAAAGTGACGTTCTCGTTTTCCTCACGCTCAATCTTGCTCAAGCCACTTTGATCTATACGGGCCTCTTTGGCTAGCTGGACTTGAGTCAGTCCAGCGGCTATACGCAACATCTTGATATTTTCGCCTACGCCCATGATCCCACCCCATGGAATGGATATGTTCTACCTTATCTAAGGCGCAAGGATTATATTCCTACTTATATGTGGAATAAAGGGCAATTATAAGCCACCCTAATCGATCAGCTCAGCAGCATGCTCGCCACTCAGCGCACCATGCGCACTTTCTGCCACTCCCGGTCCGCAGTAAATACTGGAAGCCCAAGTTTTAGGCCGAGCACCCAGGTAGGTCCGGTCGCCTAGGGAAAGCCCCAGGGCCTTAGTCGAGGGACGCAGGCGGGCGACGAATAAGCTCGAACCTATTTACGGGCGTCTAGCTCCGGGATCGTGCTGTCGGCCGTCTGTACCTGGAAGCGATGGCGCTTGCCCAACCGGTTGGTGGTGACCCGGTACTTCCGAAACCGGTATTCCGCGTGGCCGTTTCGATCGGCGGCACTCAGCATATCCTGAACGATCACCCCTAGCATCGCTCCTTCGGCCGCTTCCGGCCAGGTGAATTGACGGCTTTTCATAATGCACTTCTGACGCTTTTTGTATAAATTTGTAATAATATGTAATATTATACAACATACAATTAAAGATAATTCCCCATGGCTACCACCAAAGAAGACATCTGGAAAGCCGCCGATGAGCTGGAAATCGCCGGCCAGGCCCCGACACTCGCAGCCGTCCGCAAGGCTCTGGGCGGGGGGTCATTCACCACTATCAGCGAAGCAATGAAGGAATGGCGGGCAAAGCGTGTGCGGGAAAGCCAACCCCCGCCGCTGGTGTTGCCGGAATCCATGGTGGAAGCCTCACGGCAATGGCTGGCTGAAGTCTGGAAGGAAGCAAAGCAGGCCGCCCACAACGAGGTAGAGAGCGAGCGAGCGGCCTTGGATGAGGTCCGTCGGGAGATGGAGACCTCCACCCGCGAGGCGACCGAGCTGGCCGATCAGATGCAGCAGGAGATCGAGGCTTTGACCGCCGATCATGACCGGCTGCAGGAAGAATTGGCCCAGGCCCGAGCCCGGATCGCCGAAATGGACAAGGAGGCCTCGGCGCAAGCCCAAAAGCTAGCTACCGCTAGGGAGCGGGTCACGGATCTGGAAAAGCATCTGGAGGGATCCGTAAGCCGCACAACGAAATTGGAGCGGGAAAACGCCGCCCAACGTCAGCGCCTGGAAGATGCCGCCGGTCAGAACGATGAGCTAAAACGGCAGCTTGAGGCAGCTCAGCAACGGGAACGATCGGCGCTGGAGCAGGCGGCGGAACTCAAGGGGAAATTGGCGTTGTTGGTGGAACAGAAGGCCGCTTCTAGCAGTAAGCGGACAAGACGGCAAAACAGGGAATAGGCGGGTTATCCAGGCACTACCGGCTTGTTTGTATCTCTTAAAAACAACCGTTTCCGAGAGGCCTAGGGAAGAAAAGATGGGTCAACAGGCCATTGCTTTACGGATGTCTTTGACCAATAAGTAGAGGTGATAAGGATCGGTTGGCGAGGGAAAGAAATTGAAATGCTCGTAAAACGCCCTGGCTTTGTCGTCTTTGGCATGAACCAGAAACGCCCGGATGCCCGCAATATCCGCCGCTTGGAGAGTCCGTTGCATCGCATCCCGCAATAACCCGGCACCGGCGCCTTTTCCCTGCCAACTCAGATCAACGGCCAGCCGAGCCAGCAACATGACGGGAACAGGATGACGAGAAAGGCCTTTAGCCAGGCGCTCCGGCGCATCCTCATAGGCAACGTTACCCACGACAAGGGTGTAGTAACCGATGATGTCTTTGCCGGATACGCCCACATAGGTCTGCGCCCCATCCGCGCGCTGGTTCACCAAAGCGTAGCGTTTCAAGTACCGGTTCAGGGGTTCCTGCCCGCAATCAAAAGCGTCAACCTCATGCGTACGTTGAAGTTTCTCGATGCGCGGGCGGTCTGCTCTTTCCCGGATCAATCGAAAATACCCGGTTCTCGCATTAACCGTTTAATCCGGGGCAAGGGCCGCGGCGGCGCATCCAGAGAGGCCTGAAACGCTTTCCACTGTTCAGCGTCAAGACCGAAATGCTGACGGTCCGCCAGGACCTCATCGGCAGCGCTCAGGGCGCTTTCCACAATGAATTCGCTCACGGTCTTATGCCGTAAAGAAGCCGCCGCCTGCAAGGCTTGCTTGGCTTTCGGGTTAATTCTGAGATCAATTCGGTCGGTGCGCTTGTTTGTAGTCATCGTCATACCTCCTATTTTTCAATATAGCATGGATGTACACACAATAACAGTACATCATGCAACCTCTTAAAAACGCTCGCCTGGCGAAATTTGAACGCTCAATTATCCGGGAGCGTACCCAGGCCGAACTGGAAGCGGCGAGAGCTAGAAACAAGAAAGGCGGTAGGCTGCCGGCACTGACAGAAAAGAACATTGCTTACCAATAGATTTCGTAACAATATCAAAAAATTCACATAGAAAAAGAGTGAGACTTCGGGGCTTTGGGACCGCATTGAGCCGCACTTAAGCGCATAGGACTACTTCATTAGGCCCCTTCGCCGGTAGACTTCCTTCATTGGAGGGGTCATCCTTATTTGATTTATCAGACAGTGTAGGAACAAATTTCATCTTCAGGGCTGTTTTCATGATATGCGCTTCTGTAGCCGTAGCCCTATCAGGCCCTGCTACGCGTCCTCAAGGACTTTGAAGCTCGACAGGGCTCCAGGCCCAGCACTTATCTACCATGCCCCGAATGCAATTTCATCTGATAATGTCCGATAGATTAAGTGCCAACTTTTACAATCCGCGGCTTTCCGTTCCTACCTTACAGTAGGTTTAGCTTTAGTTTAGGGTTTAGATAAACGTTCCTTTTTAGGTAGTGTTCAAAAAGTAATGCTTTGACTTTGTGAAAACAGAGCGACTCCGTTGTAATAGGAAGCGACCAAACTTTCTTCACAAGGAGTCGCTCCGATGAACAACTTGCGTTGCCCACGTTGCGGATTATCGCACATTAAGAAAAACGGTCACGCCCACTACGGTAAACAAAATCATGCTTGTCTGGCCTGCGGGCGGCAGTTTGTGGCTGATGCCCATCGTATTGACGAGACCACGCGTGCATTGGTCAAAAAATTGCTGCTAGAGCGGCTGTCGTTGCGAGGCATTTGTCGGGTACTGGAGGTTAGCTTGACGGGATTGTTACAGTTTATCGATGAGATATACGAGCACTTGCCTGATGATCTGGGCGTTCAACCGGTCTCACCCGATCGTGCCATTGACCTCCTTATCTGGAAGTCCAAGCCGATGAATTGTGGAGCTTTGTCGGCTGTAAAGCGAACAAGCAATGGCTCTGGCTAGCGCTCGATCCACGCTCGCACCAAGTGTTGGCCTTCTATGTCGGTGACCGCTCACGAGACAGTGCCCGTCAGCTGTGGCAGCGCCTTCCGGCAAGCTATCGCAAACAGGCCACTTTTTCCACTGACGACTGGGAGGCCTATCGGGGCATTATTCCCCCAGCGCAGCATCAAATTTGTCCCAAGGGCTCGGGGCAAACTAATGCTATCGAACGGTTTAACTGCACCTTGCGCCAGCGCGTCTCGCGCTTGGTTCGTAAAACCCTTTCATTTTCGAGAAAACTGCTCAACCATATCGGGGCAATCAAATATTTCATTTGCCATTACAACCAAGAAGTCATACGACAATCTTGAACAGCATTACTTTTTGAGCACTACCCCTTTTTACTTTCCCTTTTGCTAAAGGTTTATGAATTAACTAGGTCAAGAAGGTCTTCTTGTCAATTTTTGGACTGAACTCACTTCGGCTAATGTTAGATGGCGTGCGCTACTTGGATTTTCCCCTACAACACCATATACACCACGAACTAAAAGACTTTACCCTTAAACTAAAATTTAAATGCGAATTTTGCATTCTCTTTAAGGAGACAGTCATGAACACGCTTCCCGAAGACTTTCCCGGAAAACAATGGGTCTGTACAGCCTGCGGTTACAACATGATCGGTGAGATGCCAGATGTCTGCCCGTTCTGCGGTGCCTACCACGATAAGTTTGTAACCTGGGAGGAAGGCGAAACAGCCTATCGCGTCACCCCGAAAACGGTAGCCGACCAGGTAACGCAGCTTCTGTCAGTGCCGCGTCTCGGCCTTGAGCACGCCGCTTACCGCGTCGATACGACCGCCGGTGCCGTGTGGATTGATTCCCCGTCGGCCTTCAACCGCGATCTCGAGTCCGTCACTGACATTTATTTCACCCACAAAGATTTTCTCGGCGCATCGAATCAGTACCGAGCCCTATGGAACGCCCGCGTGCATCTGCACCAGGCTGACGCCATCCATCCCCTTGCCGCTGCCTTTCCAGTCGACGACCGTTTCAGCGGCGATTTCCAGGAGAACGGCATTGAGGCCTTTCATATCGGCGGCCACTCACCGGGCTGGACTGCCTATTTTTTCGGCAATGTGCTATTCGCCTGTGATTATGCATTTCCACCAGGTCCGAGGATGCGCCTCAATCCTTTCGGCCCCAGGAATGCGACACGCAAATGCGGCGCTCGGCTGCTGGAGCTGGTCGCCAATCGCAAACCGTCGGTTGTTTGCGGCTACAATTACGTGGCCGATGGCGCCGAGTGGCATCGCGATTTCGAGAACGCACTGAAACGATAGAAATTACACAATATTGAAACCATCTCTATGAATAACACACATGAAAAATTATACCCACATCTTTCCCTCTTACCCTCTCAACTTACGCGATCACTAGCCGCCTGCCCTGCTCCAGGTGCGCGCCAGGCACTTGTTCTCCGGCTTTCAGGGCCTTACTAATCTCAGATTTCAGTACCACAGTCTCAACACGATCTTCCTTGTACTCTACAGGCACCAGCTTCTCGTCATCGATCACCACCTTGGGCGGGCTGGGCTGAATCTTTAGCAATAATTCAGGATCCCCAATCCTGGTTATGCCCGTGCGTTCCATTTGGGTTTCAAGATATCCCCGTAGTCTCTCGGCATGACGCACCATGGATCGCTCTCGTTGCTCCATCGCCTTGCGAGCTTCCTTAATGGCAGATGCCTCCGCCTCTATGCTGCGGATATAAGCAGCTACATGGCGGGCTTTTATCTCGAACGCGCCTTGCAAACCTTCCAGGGTGTCGGCGATCACTTCCCCAGGCAGGTCATCTATCTCGGCTAAGCCCTCTAGGGCCTCCAGATAATCGTTGGCGATCTTATAGAGTCTCAGCGTACTCATCGTTCGTTTCCCCTTAAGAATGGGCGGGCCCGGTTGTCCGGGCTGCCCGTTGTCCTTTAAGCCGTTGTTGACTCCATCTGTATGGCCTCGCGCTCGGCGCTGGCTTCTTCCTTGGCCATTTGCTCCGCCCATTCATTGAGCTTGTCATCTATGATGTTGTAAATGTCTTGGGTCATATCAGCAAAGTGCTCGATGCGGCCTTTACTTGCACGCTTGAGCCAAGCCTTTACTCGATCACGTTCTAGCCCTAACTCAGTAATGCGGGCTTCTAGGCGCCGATGTTGAGCTGGCGTAATCCGCTGCCTTTGCGCCTTTTTTTTCTCCTTTTCACTTTGCAGACCCTGATCCTGACTACGGTTTTTTTCTGAGTTTTTATGCGAGTCCCCTACGGTTCCGCCATGCGTTCCGTCCTCCAGATCCTGGGTGAATACCTCGCTGAGCCCGGCCATCCGCAATACGGCATCTATCATTGCACTCTTTTCGGCCATCTTTAGCGTCTTATTCAAATCGTCACCATCCTTGGATGCATTGCGAGCACCAACTCCATCGGCCATCACAAGGCCGCTTGTATTCTTGAGTTCGCAGCGCAAGATCACCTGCTTGATGCCCGCGCCAGAAATTGCCGCCTGTTCATAGTCCGATAGCGTGGGGAAGTGGACTGTGACACCGAGCATACCGCAAATCTTCTCGGCTCCCGGCTTGAACAGGCTGGGCTTGCTCCAGTGTTTTGGATTCGGGCACTCCTCTGCCTTACCCTGGGCCGCATATTGACATTTATTCTTGCCCACACTGTGGATGCGGCCGTAATCGACCCCTTCCACCAGTGCCGCGCGTATCCATTCCATTAATGCCTCTCTGTTAGTCTTTCTTCTGTCGAGGCCTGCACGGAATATCTCAGCGGGCAGGTCTAGAGGAGAGGCTGCTACTACTGGCTGCATCGGTACAAGTGGCCGGACCTCCTGTATTGTCTCTACCACTGCTTCTGTCGGTGTTTCTTGCTGTTCGGCTTCTGCTTTTTGTGACATGATGTGCGCTCCTAGTTATTGACCCAAATTAGCTAGGAAAAGGGCACAGGTGGACTGCCTTCCATCTGTGCCCCCAATTCCTCTTATGCCTTCTTAAGTTCAGCCATTTGTTCAGTGAGGAACCAAAGAGCCTTATTGAGCTTGACGTTACCGCCTACCGACTTTACTGCTCGGGTAGTAATCCGACGCCCAATAGCAGACCTGCCTTGGACTCCGCCTTTCAACATGTTTTCCTGTGCCCGCTGGTAAGTAGCCCACATATCGTTGCTCTGGTCTTCATACCGCCTGGGCTTAAGCAGCGACCGGGAAATGATCGGCGCCTTGCCTTCCTCCCATCGGAATCGCAAGGCAGACTCGGCAAAGATTTCTTGCTCCCGCGGGGAAAGCTCAATGCTCTTGAAGTTTTCTACCTTCTTTGCAATCTTTGGCAGTTCCTCCACAATTTCATACGTGCCTTCAATGACCTCCCTAACCACGTCGCCAGTATGCCGCCGCTTAACCTGTCCCATATCGAAATCCGCAACAATCATTCCGTTAGAACAAACCAAACGGAATAAACCGGCATGGAGCTGGTAGGCGCATGACCCATCATGGGAGTTCACGAGCACAATTTCCGGGAAACTATCGCCCACCATGGGAAGTTCGCCATCAAACCGGCGGAAACGGAGCAAATGCTTGGTAAACCCTTTTCGGTCGGAGCTCCGAACTCGGTTTTCCTCAGCGTGCACCGGCATCCACCCTTCCCGGTCGAGGGCCTCGATCATGGCCAGGGTAGAGATAAACTGATACTGGCCAGAGACCCGCTCGTGCGCTGCCGTAGCGAATACAGAAGAGGCTTTTTTCCTGAGCTGATTTTTACTCAAGGGTTGTGTCATAGTGCGCATGGTCAATTTCTCCAAAATTATGGGGGCTGGCGAAAATTCGAGGCCCTGGAAGTGGCGCCTCCCAGGGCCTTCGCGTTCTAAGAGATTGGCCGAATCTCAGTCGCCATGTCCCGCGCCCGGTCCCGGCGATCTAGCCATTCTTCCTCACTCAGATCAGCTTGGCGCACAGCCAGCCGCTCCCGAGCCTGGTCTAATGCCTCCTGCCCGGCGTAGGCTGCATAACCCAGCGCCGCAGTCACTAGATCCCGGCCCAAGTTGGAAAACCGATCCATGTTCTCGCGCTCTTCCATTGCCTGGGCGATACGCAAGGGCAATGATTCAGCAAGCTTGGTTTCCGATACATACTCAAAGCGCGCCCCTTTCCAACTCTCGGCGCGGATAAGCACCGCCGCCAAGTCAAGCCGTTGGCCGTTGGAAAGATCCTCCCATTCCTTACATCCTGCCCTTATAGCCGCCTCGGATAACTCCCGGACAAGCACTTTAGCCCTCTCCTCCTCTTCTTGCCGGCGTTGCTCAAGTTCTTGCTGATGCGCCCAGCCTTGGGCGTTGTATTCTTCTTGCTCGATTACTTGTTCAGTTGGCATACTGATAATCTCCTAGTTGCTCTTACCAATGCGCTGGGAAAAGGAAGGGCACAGGCTGCCACCTGTGCCCTCTCCCACTTACTGTACTGCCGTCAAGGCAGCTTCATTTGAAGGAACAGTAAATTTGTAGCGAAGATCCATAAGCTCCTCCCACTCATCACGGCTTAGGAGCATGTGGGTTTCCCTCTCGCCATTTGAAATGCACAAGGCAATCCGGTCATCCTGTTTGCACTCACCTACGCTCAAGGTTTCCCCATCGAGACCATCGAACTGAAAAATCTTACGCATTGTTTTTCCTCCTCTTTGTTACAGTATTTAGGAATATATTCCTATTTTTGGACAAAAAAATAGTTGGTTTCTCCCTTTAACGTGCCGAGCCTACCAAGAAAGAACACGATGAATTATTTATTCATGGTTTTAATTATAGGAATATATTCCTATAATGTCAATAAAAACTAATTTAATCATACACTTGATATATTTTATGCCCTTAGAAAACCTTGGCCCAAACGGCCTTTATTGCCTCTAGCTAACGCTGCTTCTGATTGCTGGATTCTTTGCAATGCTCCACACTCTCGGCCAGCTTTTGCGCCACCAGTGCGTTCAGACTGATCCCAGCTCTCGCGGCCTCCATCGCAAGCTTGCGATGCAAACGCTTATCAATCCTCACGTTAAATTGGCCGCTATACTCTTTGCGAGATGGCGCGACGGGGACCTCTTCCCCATGTTTGCGATAGCTCTCTTTAATTCCTTCCCAGGCTATGGCCAATTCGTTTAATGCTCGCTCGGGGGTATCGGCAAACGCTGAAACCTCAGGCATTTCGACAAAATGCGCAAGCCAATCGCCTTCTTCATCCCGGTAGAGGTTGACTGCAAAGCCATCAAATTTATCTTCCATTGCTTGCTTCCTCGTCTCTTATCTTAAGAAATTGCTTTACCTGGTAAGCCTTGGCCTTACCATTGGCGGCCGGCTGAATGGACAAGCGTCCCCTTCCAGGGGAGTACCAGATTTCATGACTTCCCGTTTAGTGATCGAATGTCCATTTGCACCGCGACAAGAGCGTTTTGAATTCATCAAAAGACAAACCGCCCGGATTATTGCCAGCCTTGGCGAGTAGTTTTTCTGTCTTACCCATAATTGTAACTATATGCAGTTACTACCATAAAAATAAAGACTCCTGCTCAGGCGCCCAACGCCAAGCGCCGGACCACACGCCGGAACCGCTGCACGGCGCCCACGAGCCAGAACCCAACGGCGGCAACGCGGAACCAGGAAACCCTACAGCAAACGCCAGCACTGGCAGGCCGCGAGAAGCGGCACACCGAGCCGCCAACAACGAACCGCGCGAGCTGGGCGAGGCGAAAAACACCACCAAGCCGACCGAGGCCACGGCAACCACCGCCCGAGTGCGAGCAGCCAAACGCACGGGCAAAGGCGCCGAAGGACCGCCACCCGACCACCACCTGACCGACCCACCGGCAAGAAGAAACTCAGCCACCTCCCGGACCGCAGAACCTGACCAGGCACCCGGCGCCGAGTAGCGGCCTGACGGAGCACGGAACGGCGGCGACACTGGCCCGAAGGCGGCTAGGCAGCGCACCCGGCCAAGGGAGCCAGATCCGAAAGACAATACCGCAGCATCAGCGCCCACGCAGCACCCGACCACCAGCGACTGGCCAGACCGCACCAACGCACCGGCCACCTGCGAGACCAAACCGGAACCGCCAGGCGGCAGCGAGCGGGAGCCCGCCACCGCCACTACACCGGCGGGAAACACTAGACAACCTCCAAAGACGAAGCCAGCCGAGCCAGCTCAGCGCGGAACCGGCGGGGCGACCACCCAGCGGGAAGCGCCACCTTGACCACGAAGGCTGGGACAGGCAAGCCGCAAGCCGAAAACACCGGCGAGCCAGACCCACCAGGCCGCACCCATACGCGGAACCCAAGCCCTACCGCCACAGAACGGGCGAACACACGGGCCACACGCGACGAACGAACAGGAACGAACACACAGGCTGGCGCCGGCGACCAGCCCGGACCGCCCGGCAAGGCGCGCCACGCCCACACCCAACCGGAGCGGCAAGCGCGAGCCACCACCCCAGCGCCACGAGAGGAAGGAACAGAAACGAAACCAACCACGAGCACACCCCCGAAAGCAAAAGACACCCTAAAACCCGCGGGCAGGACGCCCGCGGAACCAAGCCGAAGGCCAGGAGGGACCCCCAGCGCGCACCGCCCCGGCGGAGGGGGGACGGCGGCGATAAAAAACAGCCCCGGATGACGCGGCCCTGCAAGGGCGAGCGGAGGCAGGAGCCGGAGCCGTCAAGCGCGGGCAGGGATAGCCCGCGCACCCTTGCGGGGACGGGGCAGCCTGGGCACAAACATTCTGCCGCCGGCCACCCGACGCGGGCGGCAAACCAAAACGCCGCAGGATGCGGCGAGAGGGGGCAAGGAAGCCCACCGAATCTAAGGCACGGCACAGGAAAAAACGTCGGCGCGGGGTTCTGAGTTGGCGTTGGAGGCTGATGCGCGGGGCAGGAGCGCCGCGCCATTGGCCAAGGATGGCAACAAGCCGGGCAAGGATGCCGGGCGCAACCTGCTCGGCGAAGTGGAGCAGGCGCCAGGGAAGGCTATGAGCGAGCCGGGTGTGGCGGGCGAGCAAACAAGAAATCGTGCCCGGCGTACGGCGCTGGCTAAGAATCTCGGGCCCGGCCTTAATGGCATTAGAATTTAGGTGCACGTCGCCGGGCACACCTTTAAACAGCACCCTACTCACCGCGGGCACGGAGCTTGCCCATGCACCAGCCGAATTAATCAACTTCTCTGCATGACCGATATTATCTTAGAAGAAAGATGGACGTATGATTATGGAAAAATAAAAGTAACGGGTGTAAGGCTATCTAATTCATATCAGAACTTACCCCTTGAACTGAACAAAATTTATCCAATCTCCAGCAACCCTCTTCGCTTCTGGTCTGCCACCTTTTTTAAACAAGGTTATCCACAAAAATTGTGGATAACTCTGACTTTCATTTCTCGCACGAACTAGCCCAGCCACGATTCGCTAAACCCGGAAAAGGATCTCAACTACTGTGTTCTGGTTCATATCATTCTTCCACCGTCCGATTACAGTAAGTACACAAGCCTAGGTGATATGGCTTCTATAAATCTCTGTGTTTCACGTGGAAGAAGGGCAATATGGGCAATACGAAGGACAATACTCAGCAGCACCGGATTATTCCTGCCGCGATTCTCGGGACTATTATCGGCCTGGTTATGGCTGCGGGCATTGCCGGTTATTTGGAGCGCGAAACCCTTGCCGATATTTACTTCTATCTCACCATAGATAATGTGACATTCGAGCCTAATGGAGAAATCAGGCAATGAGGCGCATCCATGGATTTACCCTCGTTGAATTAATCATAACATTAGCCATTGCCGCCATTTTAGTGACTATGGCGGTACCTTCATTTACCAACACAATACGGAACAACCGTTTGGTTACGGATACCAATAACCTCATTACGGCCTTTAATCTGGCCCGGAGTGAGGCTATCAAGCGCGGCGTATCGTCGGCTATCTGCTCAGGAAGCGAATCCGCTGGCTGTGGAGGGAACTGGAACAGTGGTTGGATTGTGTTTGTCGATAGTGATGAAGACTGCGCCTATACCGCAGGGACAGATACCTTGCTACGGGTCTACGAGGGGTTAGAAAACAGCACCCTGGAAGTAAAACAGGATAGCAGTTCGGAAACTTGTACTGCCTTCAATTCTAGGGGCATGAATACAACCGCCGAATTCGATAAGGAGTTGACCTTCACTTTATGTAGCCCAGGTCTGGGAAAAACCAGAATATTAAGCATTAGCCCCTTAGGTCGGACGAACAAATCAGAAGGCGCGTGCTGAGGTAAGCGCTACACATTGGACAAATAAATCCAACTAACTTGGAATAAGTTCTTACTCGGCATAGCTCTTCCTCAACATCAGAATATCTCCTTGCTGGGCAAATTCAAGCCGGGACAGGGCGCTCATTCCGAGTAGCACCTGCGGGTCTGGTGCAAAAGGATTAATACTAGCGCGGATGTTCCTTAACACTATTCCGCCAATATCGACGCTATCCAACATCGTCCGGTAGCCGGTAATTACGCCGCTTGCTGTTTTGCTCGTGTGGGGCGTCCCGCGGACAAGGCCAAGATCTTTAGCGAGGGTTTCAGGGACTACTACAATAGTAGCGCCGGTGTCGAGCATAAAGACAACCTCTTGATGGTTGATGCGCCCTGTCACTACGTAGTGCCCTTGCCGATTTCGCTTTAGGACCACTTCCTGCATGCCCTCGGCTGTCGCAGTGAGGGCTGGATTTTGGTTTGGGTTGTTCCACATATCGAGCACATATTGAAATAGCAGCGCCAATAAACCCAATATTACCAACCAGCCGGCACCTACCAACCCAGCGCCGATTCTAATTCGTCTTTTCGGCTTTTCATAAGAACGTTCCAGCAATTCCCTTGCACGCGCTAATTTCTGCGCCTTTTCTCTCATATAGTCACGGTCGTACAGCCCCATGGCCCTCAGCTCCATATTTTCATCATCCGCCCGCTGAACAGCTGGGCGCTAATTAAAGAAACCGGCGAAGCCGGTAAGATAGAAAAACTTTAAGCCATTCCACCAATCATTCACTCAACTCGAATACACGCCTTCACCATATGAGGTAGCTGGAATACAATAGCGGGCGTTTAGAAGCGCACTATAGGAAACTTGCTTCTCCCTTGGTTCTACATTATCGGTGCGTTCTCAACGATGCTTCAGAATTGTCGCTAACGATCCTCGCAAATTCGCCCGCCGGGATAGTGCAGTGTTGAGACCACGGTACTCTGTGGATTATGCAAAATCGCCGTATCTCCCGAATTGTTCCATATAGGCCGCCCTAGCGCCGTAGAATTTACCCGAAGGGTTTGGCCAGAATTGAGACTTCCCTCCAGTGCAATCTCATGACCTGCTTCATCCGCCACTATCCAACCAGTTAAATCCAAACGCCGGGGGCCAAAATTCTTGATCTTGATCCACTCGCCTGCCAGGTTGTTATTATCATTTCCCGGAGCATCAGGATGCACACAGATAATCTCTAGCATCGACTTTCTATCTGGTGAAGATGTTGCCTGTATACCCTCTAATTCTTCTTGTGGAGATACCGGCTCACCTAGTGCAATCACCACCGGGGCATGGTCACTGACGGTTTTCCGAGCCAGATTATGGCTTATTCCGAGGCGCTGAGGGAAACGATCGATCCGGGTTTCCTGGATTTTCAAGGCATCCGGTCGGTACCAGATATTATCGTAGAGATTGGCATACCGGCCCTCTTTGGCGGATAAAGTGCTCGCCCCTTCCCGGATAGCGGGTTTTAGGACTCTGGCCAGATCCCGGAATCCAGCTGATTCAGGGGGCAAATTAAAATCACCCGTCAGAATCACCGGATCCCCTTCGGCTACCTCTTCTTCCAGCCAATTCACATAATCGTCAAGCTGCCGCGCTTCTCGACGGCGCTCATCCCGGCTATCTCCATAGATGACGTGCACGGTGGCCGCGGTCCAGCGATACTGACCATTGTCGGTCTGAAATCGCGCGGCAAAAGGCTCGCGGGCAAAGAGATCACCCGGATCCAAATAGACCACGGCGCCGCCCACATAATCGACGACCTCTTCACGCCAGATAAAAGCATAAAATTCTTGGTAGCGCTTGGATCTCCCGACGCTCGTTTCCGAAACTAGTGAAGACCAATCCGCTCCCGTCTGTTGCTCCAGAGCCTGGACCAGGCGTTTGACGGCAGCCCCACTCATCACCTCCTGGAGAGCGACGAAATCGTAGGGGGCCACTACTGCCGCGGTTGCACTCCAGTCCCGCTTGGTCCCCCACCCTAGGTGCTTGGTATTCCAGCTGGCAATAGTGAGCGCCTGGGCCGAGATCCCAGGCAGAAGAAGAAAAATTAGGACTAACAGCCGTTTACCCATGATAGCTACTCCTTAATCTTCGGTTCAATTCAGAAATAGCTGGCAATGCTACGTGAACTTGAAGAGCCAAAACCAGGGCGCGACCGGACCTATCAAAGGAGATTCAGGAGGGAATTACTACGGAATCAGCGAGATATGAATGCCAGAGGCTGATTGAGGGTGAGTGGACTCAACAAACTAAGCGGAGAAAAACCAGGCGCACCCCGGACATAGGCAACGCTGGAGGTCAATCATTCAGAAAAGAGTTCGTGAAGCCGAAAACCTGATTATTTGACTCAACCTATAAAGAAGCACTTACCTATGAAACAGCGTCGATGGCAGCATTGCTTTCTTGCACTACTTTACCTTTTATTGCCCCCTACCCTTTCGGCAGATGAAAATGTTCTCGATCAAGGCTGGTTCCTTAACGCCTGCCAACAAGCACTCACGAAAAAGATAGAAGCGCCTGAAACTGCCTTCAGCAGTGGCTACTGCTATGGCTACCTAGAAGGCCTACGGCACACAGGAAAAATAGCGAACGATTTTGTCACTCGACCCGAGCTATGGGGCCGTCAACTCTGGTGCATCCCTGAAGAAGAAAGCCTTGAAGCAGTGACACAGGCTGTAATCGCCGAGCTGAAGACTCCTCCTGGCAACGGCAAAGCCTCCTACCCGGCCGCGGTCATGAAATCCTTGAAAAAACGCTATCCCTGCCCATAAGCCGCTGAACTAACTAGCGATATTGCCGATATATCTTAAAATTCAACTCAAGAGGTACGGTGTATGGCTCGTCGCCGATCCAATGTCATGGAAGGCATGTACGACATCTTTCTTCGGACACCTTGGTGGGTCAGCCTCTTAGTGGCAGGTGCAGCATATGCCGCTCTTAATTTTGGCCTGCCCGCCTACATCGATGACAACAATTTATTCTTAAAGCCACTGGAGCAGGTGGGTCCACTGTTCGCACCTTGGATAGCAGGCTTTATCTTGTTGACGGGCGCCTTTGCGCAGCTTGGCAAACGATCTCGCCGGAAATTACTGGATCGCCAATCGGCCATCGACTCGATCCGTGCCATGAGTTGGCAAAGCTTTGAAAAACTGGTGGGCGAGTTCTATCGACGGCAGGGGTATAGCGTGGAGGAACGCGGTGGTGGGGGCGCCGATGGCGGTGTTGATTTGGTATTGCGCCGGCAAGGCGAAGTCATTCTCGTTCAGTGCAAACAATGGAAAACTAGGCAGGTCGGGGTCGCTAAGGTGCGCGAACTCTACGGTGTGGTGGCTAGTGAAAATGCTACCCGGGGAGTCCTCATCACTTGTGGTCAATTCACTCCCGACGCTAGGGCCTTTGCCAAAGGAAAATCGCTGGAGCTGGTAGATGGGACAGCGCTGCTGGAGCGAGTAAGTAAAGTTCAAAAGCACAGCAAAACTGATCCAGCCATCGCCTCTCAGCAAAAACGCGCTACCCACATAGCTCCCGATTGTCCACTTTGCGGAAAACCGATGGTGCTCCGAAAAGCTCGGAAAGGAAGTAATGCCGGTAAACAGTTTTGGGGTTGTAAGGCATTTCCTCAGTGTAGAGGTGTAAGGAACTATCCATAGGACAAAAAAGCTGGAGCTTAGTCCAGGAAATCTTAACCCTAGAACCCGATTATCAGGTGTTATCTGTGGTCATCCCTATCAGCAGCCAGTTCTTCGATCTCTTTGTCAATCGCAGGTAGCAGCACATCCATACAAAAACTTTGCATGCTATGAGGTGTATGCTCGGCGATATATTTGAGCTTAAGCAGGTAGGGTTCCGGTAGCCGCAGGTTGTAAACTTTGGCAACATCCTCCCTTACTTCGGGGGCTTCCCAGGGTAACCCCTTGGAAGGAAGACGTGCTTCGGTCTGGCGATGCTCAGCACCCTCAATAAAGGATTCTATTTTGTCCTTTTGCAGACTAGATGGTTTGCGTGTTAGGCGACTCATCATTCCCATATACCTCTCGGTAAAAAAAGTCGATCTCGGCGGCCGCCTTGGTATCCTGTGGATGAACTTCAGAGACAGAAAGGCCGTCACGGGCAGCTTTCCGGTAGGCTATCCTGTCGCAGATAATCGTTCGTGCTAGGTTTAAGTGCTCAAATTCCGCCAAGATATTTTGAGCCTCTTTTGCCTCGCCCACAGAAGGATTTGGGCTCGCGCGGTTGATCACCACCCAGGCATTGAGATCCTGATTCAAGCTTTGGGCTTGCGCAACAAGACTGTCCATTCGATCCAAGGTCCATACATCAAACTGCGAAGCCTGGATCGGGGCATAAACCCGATCAGCAACGACCAAAGCAGCACGCAGTTCCACCGAGTCGCGGCCACCTGCATCCACAATGATGTCCTCATAACGCTTAGCGAGGTCTTGAAGCTCACTAGCCAAGGCCTTACCAAATTTCTGGATAGAGTTCACACGCGGACTGGTCCCATTTTCCTCCCGTGTAGCGGCCCAGTAGCTCGCGCTACCCTGGATATCGGTATCCACTAGCAAGACATCATGACCCGCATTGGCGCGCTGGGCAGCCAAGTTCGCCGATAGCGTTGTCTTCCCTGTTCCGCCCTTCTCGCCACCGATCAAAATGATGCTCATGTTGGCCCAATCCTATAATATGGGATGATATGATATGAAATCATACGACTTTATACAAAGCGCTGTCATAACTTCGGAGAGAATTCACCACAGAATTCTCGTTAACCTAAAGCTGCTGACAAGAACATTCACTCGCCAGTAAGTCTTAGTGGGGAGCAACCATAGCTCTCTTTGTTGTATATTTTGGAAGTTGCTTTCCTTGCCGCATCTGTTACATAAGGTGACCAAGATGACAAAAACTACAACTATTGCTTTAGCAAACCAAAAAGGAGGCGTAGGAAAAACCACTACAGTGGTCAACCTAGCCTATGCTCTCTCCCAGCAAGGAAAACGCGTGCTGGCAGTAGATATGGATCCCCAAGCAAGCCTCACCCTCTACTGTGGCCATGACCCCAGAGCACTAGAACAGCAAAAGCACACAATCTATTGGGGGTTAATGAAGGATAGTGGTCTTGCCAACCTAGTGATCGCCGGCAGCCCCTCACTCCTTCCTTCAAGTATTCAGTTAGCTAAAGCAGAGCCGGAATTTGCACGAGAGTGGGACTCAATCTCAATTCTTAAAGAAAAATTGCGTGGAATCCGAAATGATTACGACTTCGTCCTAATTGACTGCCCGCCGACCCTCACCTTGCTTACCATCAATGCTCTTACCACAGCCGATACGGTATTGATACCCGTCAAAACTGACTATCTCTCAATCATGGGTATTCCTCTGATGTTAGAAACCATCGAGGACGTGAGGCGGCGCCCCAACCCACGCCTCGAGATCGTCGGTGTGTTACCGACCATGTTTGATGTGCGCAATAGTCACGACAATGAAGCTCTTGCTGAACTTCGCAACTCTTTGGAGCCGGATATTCACGTCTTTGATCCTATTAACCGCAGCACTAGCTTTGATAAATCAGCGGCAGAAGGGCGTTCCACTCTTGAGCTTCTCCCAAAAGCCCCTGCGGCACAGAATTACTTCCAGTTAGCCGATCTTCTGGTGGCACACTATGGCTAAAAAAACTTCACCCCTTGCCGGGAAGATTAATCGAAATGTTTTTTTTCACACCTCCCTAGACCTGCCACGCATCATCGAAATAGACCTTAAAAATCTCAGGGAAAATCCAGATCAGCCCCGTAAAGTCTTTGATGAAACAGCATTGCAAGAGCTTGCTGACTCCATAGAACAACACGAATTGATTCAGCCTATCGCAGTTGCACCAGATCCCGAGAATGAAGACGGTTACATTGTGGTAGCTGGTGAGCGCCGGTTTCGCGCTTTTAAGCAACTTGGGCGTGAGACTATCCCAGCCATTGTTACTCAAGGGAACCATGATGAGATCGCCTTAATTGAAAACCTCCAACGTGTGGACCTGAATCCGCTTGAAGAAGCTGAAGCGCTAGAACAAATTATGGACCGCTATGACTACACTCAAATTGAGCTAAGCAAAGTAATTGGTAAAGCCAGGAATACCGTTAATGAGCTCTTGCGTCTCAATACGCTGCCTCAGGAGATTAAAGAGGAATATCGGAGTCGGACGTCCGACTCTGTAGTGTCGAAGTCAGTACTCATTGAGCTTACTAGGATAAAGAACAAAGACAAACAGCTGAAGCTGTGGGAAGAGCTAAAGGCAGGGGCTACCGTGCGGGTTGCGAGGAAAGCAAAAAGAGAGGGAACAGCAAATAAGATGTCATCCTCTCCCGCCATGCAGCTGCTTTCTGCTGGAAGAAGATTTACAAAAAAGCTGGAGGGAATTGCTGCTCACGACTTAAACAATGAGCAATTCTCTACGCTGCTTGAGCTACGCGAAAAAATAGATAATTTAATTAATACCTTAGAGGAAAAGGGTGACAGGCGATTTTAATCCGCCTTTCGGATTAATCTTATTTTTTCTCTATTGCGGAATAACGGGTAGCTCAACTCTACGGCCTAATATTAAAACCCAATAGCCACAGAGTCGGACGTCCGACTCCGAATATAGAGCAGGGGTGATTCTGCTCTCGGAGCTTAAAAGTCTAATTCTTGGCGATCACCATTTTATACCCATGCCGTTTCCTCCTTGCCTGAATAATCGCGAGCTGCTTCCGTCCCTCTTGATAGCTGGCGCAGGGAAAGTTTTCTATCCGTCCTAGCTGGGTTTCTTTCCCTCCCCATATTCGAGTCAGCACCCAACAGCCCCAGAGGTCTGGATGGAGCCGCGCTTCATAATAACGGGACCCTTTTTCCCATTGAATGTAGATCCATTCTTCAGCCATCGCAGCGCCCTTTTTCCTACAAGTGCACGCTTGTCATAGAGCTTAGAGGGATCATTCGATACTGATGCGATGATGCTAAGTTATATGAAAAAGTATCAAAACAAAAGTTTCAGTAATTTAGGTTTAAAATTTTCGGAATATGAATGTGGTTTTTAATTGATATATAGGCGTTTTTTTGTCAATGGCCCCAGTCTTTACGAAAAAAGGTTTCAAGTTATATATATGAAAATATCAATTTCAGAAAATCGCGAATCCGGCGCTTATGGTACTGTAAGCGCAACAGGAGATTAAAAGCCGCATGGAGCACTCGGCCCGATTTCGAACTGGGGAGGCATTTTGATAATGGAGAAAAAAGCCGTGGATTTCTGGCAGGCACGAAAAGACTTCCTCGCGCATCTGCACTACACCAAGGGGTACAGCCAAGGGACCTGCTATGGCTACAACTCGGATCTAGGCATCTGGGGCCGGTGGCTGGAAGAAGCCGACAAGGACTGGCGTCAGGCGACCCATGTGGACACCGAGCAGTTTGTGGCGTGGCAGATGCGGGAGCGGGGCACGAAAGCACATATCGTGGCCCGCCGCTCCAGCTGCTTGGGCTCGTTTTACAAATGGGCCATGAAAAACGCCTTGGTGGAGTCGGACCCCATCTATCTGGCTGATAAACCCAAGCGCCCCTATCGCATTCCTATCTGGCTGGAGAAGGAAGAGCAGCTGGCTTTCCAGGAAGCTGTCCGACGGGTTGACGATTTGCCCGAGAACATCTTCGGGCGTCCCCGGGAGCATATCAAAGCGATCCGACGCCGCTATGATTTCCTGTTTGGCCTTATTCTCAACAGCGGCCTGCGCATCAGCGAAGCCCTGGCGGTGAAAATCCGGGATGTGCGGATAGTGAACGGTGTGGCCAAATCCGTGCGGGTCATCGGTAAGGGAAACCGGGAACGGCTAGTGCCTTTGCCGGAGGCCTTCGGGCAAGTGTTCGGGGCCTGGCTACAGGGGAGGGGAGGAGACGACTTCGTATTCGCTAAGGCTCCAGGGGAAAAACCACCTGGACCCCATGCGGTGCGAACCTATCTGCGGCGGCTCATTGAGCGGGCGGGCATCGACAAGCCAGTGACCCCCCACAAGCTGCGCCACACCTACGCTACGCGGCTATTGGAGGCGGGTGCTGAGTTGGTGGATATTCAGGTCTTGCTGGGGCATGTGGATTTGTCCACCACCCAGATTTACACCCACGTAAGCGAAGAGCGGATGGCCGGGGTGGTGGCGAAGTTGTAGGAAATGGGAAGAGGTGATCTTTATGGCTGTCAATTGTAGAGCTTAGAACTTAGATGGGATTGAAAATCTTTCCAGCTTCAATCAGAAGGTGATACCCAAGTCTTTCTCGGCGCAGCTTTGACAGATATCTTGACCCAGCATGTGACCGGCGTTTACTCGTTCTTTGCAATGTCCACAGACACGGAAAAACCGCGGCGTTTCAAGCGACTTCATTTGGGCTGCCGCAAGTTGCTCGTTTGTAGGACATTTGGACCACCGGCGGAAAACCTTCCAGCTGAGTGCCGGATGATAGGGTCCGTTCCATGTGACCACCCCTACTTCGAGAACGGTTTTGCCGTCTCTTTCCGCTAGGCGCGTAAATTCGGTAATAAACTCATCGTCGGTCATTGCTCCTGGCCTCTGTGCATTTAGGACGTGATGAAGTTAGCCCTGCCCCTGTCTCCGCCCCTTGGCCAACAACACCGCCGCCGCATTTTCTTCAAACCGCTGTGCCTCCTCGATGTATTCCCACACTGTCCCATCATGCACCCAGCCTCCCTGACGCTTGATGGATTCAAAGGAGGCCCCGGCACGATGGGCCGTGGTGGCCAGACTCCGACGCAGGCTATGGCTGCTCAGTCCCGGCACGAAGTCGAGACTCACCTGGCTGGCCACGGCTTTCAAAACAAGATTCACGCCCGCTGGATGGAGAGGCTTGTCCAGAATGGCTTCCCAGCGGTTCACGCGTCGAAAGAGGGGACCGGCTTCGATGGAAGCGACCTTAAGCCAGGCCTTCAGTGCCGTGACGGGGCACAACTCGCCTTCCCCGTAGGGCAGGGCTTTCAGCCGTCCTTCCCCGCGTTGATCGGTTTTCGAGCGGGGCACGGTGATGAGAATTCCTTCCGGCTCCCACTGCAGGTGCTCCAGGTGTACCCCCACCAATTCGCTGCGCCGAAACGCCCCG
Source organism: Nitrosococcus halophilus Nc 4 (assembly GCF_000024725.1). NCBI lineage: Bacteria > Pseudomonadati > Pseudomonadota > Gammaproteobacteria > Chromatiales > Chromatiaceae > Nitrosococcus > Nitrosococcus halophilus. The sequence continues at coordinate 34,682 of NC_013958.1, forward strand.
AAAAAGCCCACCAACAGCAAGGCCCGGTCCCGGCAGGCTTTAAGACCCGACTGCCTGGCGAGGTGATTCACCATCGCTTCCAGATGCTCTAGGCGAAAGGCCTTGGCTTGGCGTTTGGGTTTTCCCTGCTGACGGGCGATGCCCTGGAGGAGTTTACGGATTTCCGGTACCGCCGTGGGATCGGGAAATCCTTGAAGTTGATGCCAGTGACGCAAGGCCGTTAACCGCAACGACAAGGTGCGGGGATTGAGGGTCTCGGCATGGGCCAGCAGGTAAGCCCTCACCGTAGGGGCTTCTGCCGGCAAGCGGCCGCCCCAGCGCTCAAAATGACGAATCGCCGAGCGGTAAGCCCGCCGGGTGTTCTCCGCCGTGGCCGCTTCAATATAGCGCTGGTGCTGGCGGACTAAGGCGCCTTCGGGCTCTTCAGAAGCGGTGGCTTCCTGGACGGGTAGAGGAGGAGTTAAAGCTCGGCGCATTTTCTTTTCTCCCACCTGCGAAGCAGTCCAAGATTCCAAGATAAAGAGGTGAAAAGTACCGCATTTAGCGGGAGGGTTCCAAACAGGGATTCTCCTGTTAAAGGCCTAATGTAGCAGGAGTGCAGGCCCTGGAAAACCCTTGCCACATCATCCTGCCTTGCGTCCCTGCGAGATGCTCCCATCACCTTAGCTAGACGGGATCATAATTTTCTAATTCTGTAGCTAGCTTATTATGAAGTCTATTAACAATGTCCTTTACTTTAGATTTTTCAGAAAATTTCTTGATACCCTTAAGGCTAAAGCGCTGGTTTTCCAATAGATAACTAAGATTATGTAGTTCTTCAGTAAGGTAATCAAACTTATGACTCCGCTCTTCAATTTCCTTGAGCTCACGATTCGCATCATTCACCAACTCTTCTGTTCTTGCGGTAATGCAATCTTTAGTAAGTTTTAGTCTAATAGCTTCAGGGATCTCCTTAGTAATTTTCGTGTTTTCAATAGCAGTAAAAACCATAGCTTTTTGATAAGCAATCCAAATACATTGAGATCCAATTAAATGTCTGATTCGATAATGCGGAATGCGATGAAACTTAGAGCAATCAAGGTCCAAAAATCCCTTTTTAAGTTCCCTAACGTCAAAATGATCTTTTTCATCTCGATACATTTTTAGAATATCAAGACAACGAGCCCAGTTGTGATTCACAATTCCAAAGGCTTGTTCTACCTCCGCTGCAATAATATCAATTGCTCCTTCTAAATATCGCTGCTTAATTAGCTCATACTCTTTTTGCCGAAAATATAAGTAAAGCCCCAAGCAAGGTACAGCTAGTATAAATAAACCCCTGATTATTTCTTCCCACATATATCAATAACTTATTATTTTTTATAACAAGTCGGGCTAGAACTATTTTTCAATCAATAGACCTGCCCTAGCCCGTTGAACGGCATTCAACGCCCAGGTATAAAACTCTTCTCAGGATGATGTTTCATTTTCCCTTTCTCTTATTAACGCCAGTGAAGACTCAAGATGCCCCATTGCCGTCACAAGGGCTTGTGTACTTTTTTCGCCGCTTTGGACTTGTTGAACAATTGCCCGTGACTTTTCAATCAATTGGTTAATTACCCGCATATCATGCTTAAGTACATCGAGTTCCCATGCGGCGGATTGCATACGACCTCTATACGCGGCTTGTCGTTCTGAATTGGTCATCGCCATGATGCCTCTTCCTCCAAAGTCGTTAGGAACATTATATTAACCGACGGTTAATATTTAGTAACTATATTAAGCATCAAAATAGCTTTGATGATCGCCACCACGGCGGCGGGCGCTACGCTTACCTGCCTTGCCGTGGATAGCCTGGTCCTTCGGGCTGGCGCTGTTCCAGGAAGGGGCTCAAAAGAAAGTTTAGCAGGAAGAAAAGGTGGCTCTTGGGGGTTGTGAACGCATTAAGCCACATTTAAGCACATGGGGGCCATCAATGATGATGGCCCCCATGCCAGTAGACTTCCTTCCCTGGAGGAGGTTATCTCTCCGTGCCTAGCTTAAGTTTATAGCAACAGATAACTACTCCACTCGTACATTCCCTTTTCAATTAAACTTATTAGCGAGTTAATCAACCTTCCTAAAAGTACCTCAATCAATACCTCAGTTACCTTCTCACCTAAAATCAAGCTTGAAAGACAACAGTTAATTGCTGATACTATCATTGTACGTTTCTCCTAAAATTATACGTACACCTTACTTACCGCCAATACAACACCACTGCGAATGGCAATTATTGGCGGCACCAAACTAGCCCCCGCTCCCTCAAGCGGGGGCACCAATTCTAGCCTTACTATTATAGGCATTTCCTAGTTAAAATGACTCCAAACAAGGTAAACCTTAAGTAATCCTTTAATATAAATCACCCCTTAAACCCAAACTATTTTTAAGCAGCAACAACACTCAAATATTAACAGCAATACCAGCAACAGCGATACCCAAGGAAATACTCAGAATTTTAGTAACAACTTAGATACAAGTTATATTACGTACGACAGACCCTTATACAAGACCACAAAAAAACCCAGTGAGTACTTTCATACCCCTGGGTTTCAGAAAGAAGGCTTTAAACCAAATAATTTGCTGGTGCCCGGATTTTTTACCCCAAGAACCACATTACAACTCCAACACGCGAATTTTACGCACTAATACATAAATTTTTTCTAACTATTAACTATCAAGATAAATATCAATAACAGCACAAATATCAGAGCATGACCAGAAAAGCGTGGCCATATAATTATTAGTTAAGCCTTAATGTACCAGATAAAGGATCATAGCGTGTCCCTGCACTCTTTCTAAGCAGTGCTAAAAAATAATCGGTATAGAGTAAATTCGATGCTAAGATTTGTGTTTCTGGTAGGCCGCTTATCTTCATGACACCCTATGTAATTATGCCCGCCATTAAAGGGGGGCAAATCAAATGCATTGCCCCCCCCTTTCCCTATTGTCGGTTACGTTTAATCATTTCCTCAAGATTGTCCCATCCTCGGGGAATGTGACTCCAGTTTAATCGTTTCCGATTCCGTTTTAACTGCTTCCGCAGCTCAAAATGCTGGTCTGACCTTTTCCGTATGTTTACCGCCAAGGCGTTGCTCGACCTCCTGGTGAGCGACCGCCATCGAGGGTGGCGCCGCTCATCCTGCCGCGGAATCTTAAGCGGGCCTTCAACACCCTGGGCGGAGGGCCGGCCTGGTTGGCGGCTATCCCACGGGCCGGCCCCTCTCCGCCGCTGACTGGGGTGGAGCGAGCTCAATTCGCCGTCGATGGACGCCAAGCTACCGACCTCCCTGGCCTTGGGCGAGCAGAACTTCGCGCCACTGCAGGCGCATGCAGCGACAATCGCTTGGCCCCTGTGGCGGCAGGTGGCCATCCACGGGAGCGAGCGAGTGGCCGCGTTGAAGCGCTTAAACCCGCGTACCGCCGAGTAAGGAAAGGGTTCAACCGGAATCGGAAGCGTTTAACCAGAATCATTGGGGAACCAGGAAAAAGTTTAACCCGCATTTGGTCAGCGAGGAAATGGTTAAGCCGTAACTGACAGACACCTGTAATGAGGGAGGTTCCCCCTTCCTCTCCCTTATAGGTGGCGATAAGAGCGCTTATCGTAAGTGAATTTTACCGGTAATCTCCAGAACTTTTTATCGTAATATTATGTTACCATAAATAATACGTAATCCATTACTTTAAACACGAGAGAGGAAGGAGGCACCACATGGCCCGTCCCGGCGTCACCTATCGTGAAGTGGCCGAAGCGGCCACCGCCCTGAGTCATCAAGGCCAATCCCCGACGGTAGATGGGGTGCGCGCTTGGCTCGGCACCGGCAGTAAAAGTACGATTGGCCCCTTGCTGAAACAGTGGAAGGCCCAACAGGCGGAACGGGTGGATGAGGCGAAGACGGGGCTGCCCGCGGAGTTGGTGGCGGCGGTGAAAGGGCTCTATGACAGCCTGCAGCAGCAGGCTCAGGCCCAAGTGGAGGCCATGAAAGAAGACACCCAAGCCCAGGTGGAAGCCGCCCGGCAGGCACAAGCAGCGGCGGAGGCGCGTCAGCAAGCGTTGGAAAGGGATTTGGAAGCACGGGAAGCGGCGGAGAAGCAATTGGCAGCCGAAAAAGACACTCTGAAAGCCGCCCTGGAAGATTCCCAGCGGGCCCAACTTACGATGCAGGCGGAGGCGGAGGGCTTACGGGAACGCCTCGAAGACCAAACCCAAGTCGTGCAGGACCTCAAGGATCAGCTCGCCCAAGCCCAGGCCAATTTGGAGCATTATCGGGAATCCGTGCGTCAGCAGCGAGAGCAAGAGCGCGCCGATTTTGAACGGCAGCTTCGGCCGCTGGAACAGGCGCTGAAGGAGAGTCGGGCTGAACAAAAGGCGCTCCAGGTGGCTTATGGTCGGCTGGAGAAGGACCAGGCCCGGCTTCTGGCGGAGCGGGATCAAGTGCAGGCAGAAAATGTCTCTCTAAATGAACAAGTGGGGCAGTTAAACCGGGATTTGGTCCACACCCAGCAGCAGCGGGCCGAAGGGGAGGGGCGATACCAGGCCTTAGTCCAGGCTTATCAAGAAGCGATTGCCAAGCTGGAGGCTCGGGAAAAAGATCTCCTCGACGTGGAAAAGCAAAACGCCACGGCCCAAGCGAAGGTGGCGGCCTTGAGTGCGGCACTGCAAAAAGCCGAAGCCAAAATGGAAGGGCTGCAAGCGGAGAACCGCGTCCTGGCTCAGGAAAAGGCTGTCATTGAGGGGCAGTTTAAACAGTGGCAGGGGTCCTTGTGAGCGAAGGCAAGAATCCACAAAAGGCCGCTTGATTTTGTGTCTAGAAAACCCTTGCCACATTAAGATGACGCTGTTTGCAAGTCGCTAGTCGCTATCACCCTAAAAAGTCGTGATCGTTTGTCCGGAGAACCCTTGCTACATCATTATCCCTGACAGCCCGGCCATAGGCCGAAAAACGCGCCCGCTTCCTCAAGATCGGCGAATGAGGCTTGACCTTTCCCTACCTTCGGCTGCCACAATCCCTGCCTGAAGGGATACAATCCTTTATTTTAAGAGGGGGACCGCCCAACTTTTGCCTTCCCGGTGGGAGCGGTTTAGTCCAACAGACATTTATCCGTTATGCATGCCAATGCTCGCGCAGCATCCATATCTTTGGCGCGCGCACGACAGATAAATGCTTAGATGTTAGGCAACTCAGATAAGGAGCTAGTAAATGACGGATAGAACGCGCAGGTATTGGGCCATACGAACCGATAGGTACAACAAGCCGCTGCTTCTTAGCGAGCTTCGAGACGGCCGCCTGCGACAAGGGTGGGGCTACGATCCAAGCCAGGACTTAGAGTTAATTCAAGGGGAGATCCACAAAGGAGAAAAGTGGTGGGAACGCCTATCGGAGACGCAAAAGGAGGTCCTGCCACACCTCCGCATGCTGTCCTCCTCGGAAGATAGCGTACAACCTGGTGACCTTATCCTCGTGCCCAATTTGCCGGAAGACGGCTATTTCTTGCTGGCAGAGGTGACCGGTACGTATTACTACGATCCTTTAACACTTTCCGCCGAAGAGAATATAAATGACCTTCCAAAAGACTACGGGCACGTTCTACCGGTTCGCTTACTTACGGAGCACGGGATTAACAGATACGCTGACCATGTGCACGCTAGCATTCGAAGTACCCTCCGCACTCCTATGCGTATGTGGTGCCTCGATGGGTATGGCGATATTATTGAGGAGCTCTTATCGGAGTATCAAGCGGGGGCTGATTTTTCAGCTGCCGAATCCGGTGAGGCACGACTCGCTAGCGCTTGGGATACGGCCTTGTCTCATGTGTATGACGCGCTGCAGAAGCGCCTTGCCCCCGAGCTAGACGCACGCTTCCAAGCCGCCGAGTGGGAGGAGCCGATAAAGATGGTATTGGGGAATCTTTATCCAGGAGCTGACATCCGGTGGGTGGGTGGCCCGCAAGAGAACGGAGCAGACGTGATTGTACAGATACCCAATCACTTTAAGGGGTTGCCATGGCTCATCGTGGTGCAGGTCAAAAACTATGTTGGGGAGCTAGGCCCGGCGGTACTAGCGCAGTTACGGGCGGCGTATCAACGCTATAGCCAAGATGGGAAGCTACTATCGTTGGTGGTCATGACAACCGCTGATAGAGCGTCCCCGGAGTTTGTTTCCGGCGCTGAATCAATGTCGAAGGAACTGAATGTTCCTGTAGAGGCCGTTCTCCGCAACGAAATGATGAAGTTGATTTCAAGAGGTCTCGTCACTCGATTGGTCGGAGAATCAGCCGGAGCCGATGCTCCGTAGGCTCCGCCTTACGCCCATTATGGTGCTGAGCTGTAAAATGGAAGATAACCTGAACGAAGAAGAGCCGAGCAAGTCGCTGCAGCTGACGACCCTCGGTAGCGCATTAGGTTGAAAATATGTTTGAGAACGCGATACACAACATTTCATCCTGCGACCAAAATACAATCGGACTTATTCTTGGGTTCATTGGTGCTGTTCTTGTAACTTTATTTGGTATGCCATCAATTCCATTGCTAAACGAGGGTAGCTATATAGAAATTCAAGTTACAACAAGAATGAAAGTTTACTCATGGATATCAAGAGCAGGTCTATTGCTAATAGCGCTTGGCTTTATGTTCCAGTTAGCTGGTATCGAGAGGGCTTCGTGACACATCGCCAATCTAACTCGGCGCTCCACCCGACCGCGTACCGCTACGCGGCTTTGCCCCGTGTTAGCGCTGCGCTCATCCTGAGCGTCCTCTCCACGCGGGGGTGCCGCTCAACTTCGACCCGTTAGCCGTAAGAAAAGATATGGAATTTACCTTATTTTATAGAGGCGAGCTGAAGTCTAATGGTTCTCCAAATGAGAAACATCGGATTAGGCGAGCGCTACATCCGCAGCTAAAATACTTATGGGAACTAGAACCATTAAATGCTTATAAGGACTGGGTATCTTGCTCCAAGAAACCGGCAAGGTCTGATGAGAAAAAACTGTGCTTGTTGGAAAAAGTAGGTAACTTTACATTTGCTCCATTAGTGAGTTCAAAAATATTTTTGGCAACAGAGTTGATAATCACTCTCCTAAGACCTGAACAGCCAGGAAATATCATAATTCAATCTGGAGATATTGATAATAGACTAAAAACACTTTTCGATGCCTTATGTGTTCCTGCTCAAGAAAACCAGCTTCCAACAGGTAAAGTTCAAGAAGCAGACGAAAATCCCATATTCTGCTTGCTCGAGGATGATCGCCTAATAACATCAGTTCAAGTTAAGACAGATCGTCTATTGGAATCTGGATCTAATTCAAAAGAAGTGGTGTTGCTTATACATGCTAGAACAAAAGTGACGAAACACGTTATGAACAATGTTCATTTTATATGAATATTCAGCTAAACAAGGAAAATTAACCCGGACCACAAATTCCGCTTCGCTTCTTTTGTGTCCGGTTATTTTCGTCGTTGGACCTAAGGAATCGGCATTATGGATGCGGACACGATCATAGCAGAACTCAAGAGGTACGAAAGCGAACTCGCTGGAATACTTTCTCGGTTTAAGCGAAGTCATAATGGCATTCATATTGACCGGGCGGATGATCCTCTTTTCCGGCAATATGTTCACGAACTATTCGACCTGTTCAATGACGCCCTAGGCCGAAACAGCTATTCATCGCAAATTGCTGGGGAATTTAACGAAGGCGTGTCCAATTTTGTCAGTTCGCCTTCGTACAAGAGTGTCGAGAACATACTTTCCGTAATCCGTGCATCACTCACACGCTTCACGCGCAACCCACAGTTACTGAAACGAAAAAATATCGAAGAGGCCCTTCGCCATCGAGAAAACGTTTTTGTAATTCATGGCCGCGATGAAGCAAAATGGCGAGAACTAAAGGACATCCTTAGGACAGAGTTTCGGCTTAACCCTATCATACTGCTTGAGCAGCCGGATGCAGGATGTAAGACCGTCATTGAAAAATTTGAACACTATGCGCAAACGTGCAGCTACGCTATAGCGGTTTTTACGCCGGATGATGAGGTAACATCAGGAAATGACAAATACCTCCAAGCGCGACCGAATGTTATTTATGAGCTTGGCTGGTTTTGCGGCAGGCTCGGCCGTTCTGGTGCGATGCTACTTCTAAAGGAGGGAACCTCACTTTTTTCGGACTTCGGCGGAATCATCCAAAAGAGGTTCGCAAAAAATATCTCCGAGAAGGTCTCAGAGATCAAGCGAGACTTAGTGTCAGCAGGGGTTCTGGATGAAACCTAGACCCAATAATCCCTTAAGCTCGGACAGAAAAAAGCGTCGCTCGTTCCTCGCTCTGCTTTTCGCTGCCGGTGATGTGAGGCGTTGTGTTGCATGGAAAGTTCGATGCTAAATTTTGATAATCTAACTGAACGGTTGGTTGAAGAAATCAGGTCTGCGGCCATGCATTTAGATTTATATAAATCTATACGAAGTTCGATTCTGAGATACAGAGCGGGAGTAAACAGATCTCCTAATTTTTGGTCGTTAACCTTAAACGCACATTTAGAATCAACAAGGGCATCTCTTTGTAGAGTCTATGATCAAACTTCTAGAGGAAATCTTACGATCAAGAGCTGGCTTGAGGAGTTCAAAGCGCATCATTTAAAAGATGAGTTTTTCGAGCCCAGTGAGATTGATAAATTCAACCGGAAACCATTGGTACCCAATGAGATCGACCAAGACTTGGAATTAGTTTCGTCATCTGATGAACTGGTGGATACACTGTTCAAAAGGCACAGAAATAATGAAGTAGCACATATATCAATGAAGCTGGTATCCAGAGGTGAGTCATATTGGAAATCTTACCCATTAACCTACGATGATTATGAAAAGCTAATATCCAGGGCAGAAAATATTATTAATAAGTATATGGCACACCATAACAGTACGTCTTTCGCTCTACTATCGATTTTTCAGAAGGATGACTACCAGTACGTTATGGAAAGTATTGAGAAAAATGCAACACAACAAAAAAATGCAGCCGACGCATCATAAGATGCTTTCAGATCCGTAGAGACGCATGCGAGACCGTGACATCAAGATTCTCTGGGGGCGCTCCGGAAATCGCTGTGCAATCTGCAAGCTGGAGCTTACTCCTGATGGGACTCGAGAAACGCTCGGAGAGATGGCACATATCGTCGCCCGCTCACCCGACGGCCCCCGAGGAGGGGAGAGTCTGCCCCTTGAGGAGCGAGATCGATACGATAATCTGATCCTATTGTGTCCGACTCATCACGTGGAAGTTGACAAGGCTCCCGATTCATGGCCAACGACCCGGCTCCGAATGACGAAGCAAAATCACGAAGCGTGGGTGTCAACGCAGCTTGAATCTGGAGGAATCTCGATTCCCCCTATCGACAACTCGGAGTTCCTTGCGCAAAGAGAGCAGGCTTGGGCGGAAGCGAGTCGGGGTCAACTTGCAATGGTCCTCAGTCTGACCCCACTCAGAGTCGCCGGTGAAGTCTTGGACCCCCTCGATGAGAAGGTTGTCGCTACCTTGGAATCGGCCCGAGTACCTAGGAACGGACAAGGCGGTGAGGCTGTTAATCGGTATCGCACTCGCCCTACGGAACACGGCATATCGAATGAAGAATTTCTTGAGCCTGTAAGCGCCTTCGGACATTCAATTCAGGTGTTTCGAGCGGGGCATCTAGAGTACTTCTGCGAATTGGGTGGGGGCGTCGACCAAATCACTAGATGCGCTCAAGAGCGTAAAGCCAACCTCGGCGGTGCTAATTCCGTGCTCCGATACACTGACATTGCGGAGATCGCCGATCTTGGCCTTACATGGCTTGAGCAGGCGTGGCACGGCTTACTCCCGTTTAATGACATGACCTTTAGCTGTATGCTGGTGACTACTGCTCACTCCACCATGTACTCGGGGGAAACGAAATGGCGCGGGGGGCTCTTTGGGCACCCAGTCAGGGTGCCCACTCTACGAGTTTCGGAAGTCATCGCGAGAGACTTCGACCGAGAAGGAATCTTGCTCTACGCGCTTCGCCGACTCGTGAACAGTTACGGGCTTGTATTACAGGAGTTTAAAGACGCGAAGGGCGAGTATGTTCGCCCCGAAAGGATGCGGTAATGGCATCTCATTGGGTAACCGAGAGCATCTGACCCCCAGATCCCCTACCACCCGGCATGCGGGTCCGCACTAGGCGGTTCATGCGAAGGGAACACACGACGATGCCAGGCATACCATGCCCATGGCCCTTACAAGGAGACTTCCGCCCCATCAGTTCATGCCCATGTCCGGCGTACACAAAACGTTGAAGCTGACCATGGTAGCGCGGAGTTACGTAAATACCTTCGTGCTGAATCGCCGCCTACGTTTTTTTTCGGCTGTGCAGTGGCCGCTTAACTTAGCGTTGGGCGTCGGGTATTCACAGAACCAGCAGTAGGTCATAAGTTCGGCAAAGTCCTGTGATGGCGAAAGTTCAGATTAAATCCACCGCGATAACAAGGGCCGGTTACGAGTATCAAGACCTGGCTGGCATCGAGGTGCTTATTCGCCATTACCGAGATCCTGAACTCTACGCGTGGGTGCAGATCGAGGCAGATGATACGAATTACCGCGCGCTCGACGACATCGTGGCTGCACGCAAGGATGGGGCCTACGAGTTCGTGCAGGTCAAGTTTACAGTCGACTCCGACCGCTACGGCCTGGATTGGAACTGGCTTCTCTCCAAAACTAAAAACGGCACTTCGATGCTCGAGAAATGGGCGAAGTCCCTCGCCCGCGTTGCTGCGATGGGTCCGATCCACAGTGCGGGCCTCAAAACAAACCGCATACCATCTGCGGAGTTCGCCAAGTGTCTAAATGGCTCACGGGTCGACATTGACCTCCTGCCCAAGGAAATTCGCGAGCCAGTTGAGACTGCGTGCGGAGGTGCTGCCGAGGCAACGGAACGCCTTGGGCGTAAGCTCGCTTTCTTTGTACGGCTGCGCATCTGGGATCGAGAGGAGGACTATGGTGTCTACGCAGAATCGGAGCGTACGCACTTTGTGTTTGATTAAAGGTGGTGAAACTAGATCGGGGTTAAGGCTTCAGTCCGGCGTATCCGGCAGCCGCAGTGTGCTTTACAAGGCAAATAATCACGCCACTTTTCGGTTATCTTTCTCCTAGCCCAATGGGCTTTGTACCATACTGAGTTGGATGACCATCAATTCAGGCGACTGGCCACGGTGCTGAACCGTCTTAACCGGCACGTGGAAATCCGCATCGAACCTGTCTCTAACCCGGAAGCCTTCCCTATCGAAGCGGAGTAATGACCAGAGCGACCGTGGTTGGCTCGGGGATAGGGCGTTTTTTTTCGAAGGCATCCTCTACTCGGATATCGCCTGCTAGCGCAAATTGACTGGTACCCCCGGTAATCCCATCAATGCCATACTCGGGTCGCTTCACTGCCGGGCCATGTCTGCCACGGCTTGTGCCAGAGCGGCGGTCAGCCGCATCATGGTCTCATAGTCCAGTGTTGGGTATGTGTCGCTCGGGCCGTGGTAGTGGGGGTTGCGGAAATTGGCCGTGTCCGTGAGCATCAGGGCCGGGTAGCCCATCTCCCAGAAGGCCCAGTGGTCCGAGCGCCGGATGGCTTCCAACCGTTCCGGCGCGGCCAGACCTTCCGAGGGGACCGTGGCGTGTTCGCGAAAGGCCTCAATGGCGTCCCGCACCAGTTGCCGGGAAGCCGTATTGCCCACGAATGCCACGAAATTCCCCGTGTCCGGGTAGAGGTAGCCGAGGAGCGACGGGTAGTGCTGGCTGTCGCGTTCCCCGGTGTAGTAGCCCAGCATCTCCAGGGAGATCATGCCCACGATGTTCTCGCCGTCCGCGCGGGCCTGTCGGGCGTAATTCAGGCTGCCCATGGCTTGGGTGCCGAAGAAGGGGGCCTCTTCGTTGGCGAAGGCGACTAGGCGAAGGGTCCGCTCGGGCTTCGTGTCATGCAGCAGCCGCGCCAGCTCCAGCAGGACAGCGACCCCGGAGGCGTTGTCGTCCGCGCCGGGGCTGCCGCGGACCGTGTCGTAGTGGGCGCCGATGACCAGTGATTCGTCCTGCAGGCGGTCTCCCCGCAGCGTTACCTCGATATTGTCGAATAGTCTCTCACGGGTCTGAACGGCGTGCCTGACCGGTTCGTAGCCCGTGTTCCGGAACGTCTGTTCGATGTAGACCGCCGCGTTCAGTTTGTTATGGGGCTCCCCGTAGTGCCGCTCGCCAATCTGGTGGGACAGAACCCTGACATGCTTCCGGAGGCGGTCACGCAACGCCTTCTCTTCGCTCGCCAGCGGCGGCGGCAGGCCGCGGTAAGATTGGCCCGGCATGTGGAACACGACCCTGTAGATGCCCCCGAGTAGTCCGGCCAGGGCGAGGATCACGGCCACCACAACGAGGCCCTTTCCTGGTGACATATCAACCTCCTCGGTGAATATGATTTTTCGGAGGAAAAATTGCGGGATTCGGTGGGAAACAACCCCCCAAAATGGGTGCGAAGTTTAGGGGATACAAGCGGGTCCCCATCCTTTTACCCATCAGCAATTTATGAAAAATCCTAGGTCCCGTTTTGTATTTTTTGGCATCGACTCACTCTTTTTAGAAAAAAACGAAAAGCCAAACAGGAAAAATCCAGGGCTTTTCAACTATCCTTTAATCCATGCACTGGTCAACCATTGACGGTTTTCAGGATGAAGATCGCGGTTGGCAACCTTTCCCAGGCGGCGGTCAGTGGCAATCTCAGCCATCTTGTAGAGAGGTTCAACAGTCTCCCGATTCGGCAGCAAAGTAGTTGCGGTGGCGGGACGGCGTAGCCAGTCCGAAACAGCCATTGGATTGGTGTCCACTCGGCCATCGGCGTGTACTAACAGCGCAGCAAACTCCTGACGCATGCGCCGCCCCTGATCGTTCTGCCAGCGTAGGATAGCGGTACACAGGGCTTCCCCATTGAGATCGGTGATGGGTGTTGCCAGACCACCAAATTCATAAGATTTCGCTCGATCGAGTAAGTGGTGCATAAGCCTTGAATTAAGGTTGAGCATATGCACCCCAGGGCGACGAGTAATCTCTGCGCGTTCCAGCGTCACCCGCCAGCGGGTGCGGGCACTACTGAACTGGTTTGCTAATTCTTCTGGTAAACGAATTTCCCAGATCGCGTTCTTATGGGTGCGTTCAATGATCTCAATACCTTCTTGAACGAACATGCCTTCGATAAAGGCACGGAGATGATCATGGGCAATATGCAACTCCTCCCGACTCTCATTTGGATCGTAGCGACTAACATGAGCGAACAGATCTCGCTGCTTTTCCACAGCCTCACGGGCACGCTGCATCGCCTCTTCAATGCGCTTCCGAGTGCGGGACACCCCTGCTGAAGCAGCTTCTTCCAGAATTTGTTCGATCTCGAGTAAATCTGCCATCTCACCCAGAATGTCATCGGCGAGATTTTCATTGAACTCTGAGCCGAGTACTGCCATATCGCGCACAACTTGATCGAGCCGCAGATAGAGGGTGTCCATGATCTGGGCATCGAGGGTATCCGGGGCATGCACATTGAACACGATCACCCGCTTATCCTGGCCATACCGGTACAGGCGACCAATCCGCTGGACCAAGCGCATGGGATTCCAAGGTAAATCAAAATTGAAAACCACATGGCAGTAACGCTGGAGATTAATTCCTTCACCACCAGCCTCAGTGGAAACGAGAAACTGCCCTTTATCCTCAAAACGAGCAATTGCTGCACGACGCTCATCCTGGCTCTGGCCCCCACAAATTATCTCCACTTTATCAGCACCGAATCGGGCAACGAGGGTTTCACGCAGATAATCCTGAGTAGCTCGATATTCAGTAAAGATGAGCACCTTCTCGTCGGGATTTTTGGTGAGCACCTGTTCAAGCAATCCAGACTGGAATGCTTGCAGTTTACGATCATCATGAAGCAGAGATGCGGCCTGGCGGATCAGTTCCCGCAATGCATCCATTTCACCAGCAAAGAATTCCTTGTCGGAAGCTTCGAACATCTCCTCCCATTCACCAAAGTAGCGAATATCCGGTTCTTCTTCCTCATAGCTGCGCGCTCTAAACCCATCAAACTCTCCGTGCAACCGCTCAAGACGACGTTCTAGTGCACGATAGATGGCCGCAACACTAGAGGCAGCAAGCTTGCGATAAATTGTCATCACGAAATGGATGGCCCGCCCCATCCTGCCGCCCTGCTCCCGCCCCGCATTGTAACCTCGTTGCAGATATGCCTGCAGCGCCTTATCGAATGCCTGTACCGCCGGGCTGATATCAACCGAAATTGTCCTAGTCGTCTTGCCCTTGAAAATAAAATTTCCTTCTGCATCGGTAACATCCGCCTTATAATTTCGAAATACCATTTCCCGAACGAGATCGGGATTTAATGCAAGCCGGTTGATTGCACGCTTCCATTCTGGCCGCACTAGTTCCAACAATGCTTGAAACTTATCCTGCATGCCTTGGTGAGGAGTCGCTGATAATAAGATCATTGCATCGGTGCGAGGACGCAATTCAGCGGCAAGGCGAAACCGGTCGGCCGCCTTGAATGACCTCCCGTACTGACGTCGGCTTAAGCGATGCGCCTCATCGAACACGATCAGATCCCACCGGTCTGCATTAAGGAGGTTTTCTTTATGGTAATCAAGCTTCAGGCGATCAATCGAGCCGATTACAAAATCGTTCAGCTTCCACTGGCGAGCATCGTAACCTTCGAAATCACGGCCGTAGATCTGGAATTCATCGAAACCAAACTTGTCGCGCATTTCCTCCTGCCACTGTTGAGTTAAGCCTGCCGGAGTAACAATCAACACACGCCGGAGCATACCGCGGCTACGTAAAGCGGATAACAACATGCCCAATTCAATGGTTTTCCCGAGACCCACATCGTCGGCAATTAACCAGTTCAGGTTACCTGAGGCTAAGATATGGTGAACAAGGTGGATCTGGTGCGGTAAGGGATCAATTTCCAGCTGTGATAGGGCGCCCGTATTCTCGTTCCATAGTTCCAAGGCATAAGCAAGATTCTTCAACCGTAACCGCTCAGCTTCATTGGGGTCGGTAGGTTTTGGAACCAGGAAGCGATGTTTTACTCCCTTTACTGGGCGCAGGTTTTCATAAGGCAGCCATAACCGCTTACCACTCGCGGGAAACTCCACTAGCACTTGGTCGCGGCCGCCGAGAGTGCGATTCTCCAGTACGATCCCTTCGCCAAGAGAGGGCCGGATATTTGATCGGGGCACATCCTGAACGTCCATGCCGATGCTGAAACCGCTGCCAAGCTCCTGAGGATGATGCCAGGAAGTCAGCGTTTCCTTAAACCAACTGACTAAGATTTGCTTTTGCTCCATGTTAACGAACTTCACCCAACCTCTACGCGCCTTGGATTTTTGACGATCGCGAACCCAGGCACCTGGCACTGGTAAAAAAATGTGATGCTGCATCGTTGCTTAACCTGTTTTGTTCCCGTTTATACGTTGTTATGGGCCTCAATCAGGCTGCCTATTACTCTGGGAATAACGAGCTGAAATCCTAGGAGATGGCAAGTGGGCTAAACGCTTGGATGATACTGAGTTAAACTGCCTCTTATGATATTGCTATTCTTTGGAATATCTATTGGATTGATGACGGCCTTTTATGGTATAGCAGCCCCAAGCTCGGGACGGTAAAGCCAGGCTCAAAGTGTTCATCCTCAGTCCAACGGGGATCATCGGTCGCATCAAAGCGCCACTCTGGCCAGTCCGCAAGACAGTCTCGCATGCGACCCAAGCGATAAGCCAAGTACTGGTTAAAACTACGAATTCTAATACATCGGCGTGAATCTAAATACCACTCGTCAAATAAGCCATCAAGGAACTGTTCTATTTCTTCTGGGGCAGGATAACTGCCGAAACTGCGCGTTAGCGCGAGAGCCAACGGCCAGCTAAGCGTGTGATACCGGTTACTTGCTTTAGCAAATGCTTTAGGTGATCGTTTAAGTGAAGGTAGTTCAGTCCAAAATTCTGGCCGCTCCCGCCAAAAATCCCGCAGATCAATGGCAAGCCTAAGCTCCTCGGGTCTCATTCCTGCAATGAGTTCCCGCTCCATGGATACTCGGCATTGGCTCCACCAATGCCGCTCGAAAACATCGGTTAGAAGATCAATGCCCTCGGCTTCCCAGCCATAACGTAGCCCCAGCTCTATAGCTACCTGCTCGGCACGCTGTCGCCTTGTCAGGCGCCCATTTGCGATCACTTCGTTGCAAATATCCTCGCGCGTCGGGAGCTCATCAAACTCAAAGTCCGGGCCTTCTTCGTACAGATCCCATGGGTCGAGCAGGTCTTCTTTATTAGGATTACCGATTTCCTTAAGGAGGTCGTCTTCCTCAAGCCACTCCTCTAGCATTTCCAACTCGGATTCAGACGAATCAATATCTAGGAAAACGTCATCCTCATGCGCTTCTAATTCATCCCGTTCATGAATAGAACTCAACGAATCCTCAGCGGTAGCTGAAGTGGCCCTTGAAAGTGGAAGTTCAACGGGGGTCTGAATCAAATCCTGAGTGGGCTCAGTCGTCCTCTCAATAGAAAATGGTGTGAAAGCACCAGGCAATTTAGGAAGATCAATAGGGCCAGTAAAACTAGAATCTATCTGTTGCGTTAACACTAAGGGCTTTTGTTGCTCCTTTGTCCAATGATTTTCCCTGACTCCGGTAACTTCGTCTGGCAAAGTTTGTATCATCAGCTGTGAGTCGTTGGCAGAGGGAGCTAAGCTTTTTAATTCAGTGCCAGGGTGCTTATCTGCTCTGGGCGCTAGTTTGAGTTCAGGAATTGCAGATTCTGTTGTGGGGTTTGACTCCACAACAGGTATTTCATCGTCAAGGGTAAAATAAAACCGATGCTGTTCGACTTCCTTGGCTTGCCGTTCGATATAGTCATAATCGCTGCTATCCAAGCTGCCTATTTGAGCAGCATCTTGGGCAAGAGCATCTGCATCCAGAGTTTCCTTGAGCAAGGCTGCCTGCTTTATTAGCTCTAGGGCTTCATCCTGCTGGTGTTGGGCTAGGCGCACGCGTGCGAGTTCCAGCACAAGAATGGGAGATTTTTGCTCTTCCAATGCTTCAGTTAGCAAATCAGCAGCTGCCTGTTGCAGTCCTCTACTAAGTAAGCATCGAGCTTGAGCAATGATGCGTTCCTCTGTCCTTCTCATTACTTATGTTATTGTTTTCACTGCTGTTCTAATTATCATCTCTGAACAGGCTTTGCAATCAACGCTAGAAAGTCCATTCCCGAAGTGCGTATTACCTTGAACTTTCTTAATTTCTAAGTTATCGGCCTCAGTAAGGTACAAAATAGAGTTTATCCATAACTGTTTGCTGTGGTGGTATTTTTCTCAACGAGCGGCTGGATCATGCGCTGCCTATAGCCGCCTTCGGTCAGCTCGGTAACCGGGTATTCAGGAAGAATAACGCCGTCCTCAGCCCTCCGGCCCGGTAGGTACCATCCGCCGCAAGGAAAACCATGGGAAAGAGCGACATTCAGCACCCCGCGGTCTACCCCGGTTTGGCCCCCGGAAATGATCTTCTCTAGCGCCATGCTCGCTCCCTTACACTACCCGATTTCACATCTCGTCGTTCACATCGCCCAACGACCTCAGTATTTCGCTTCTTTCAGAACCTCCAGCGGCGTCTTTTCCGGGGTCCCCTCCGGCCCTCGGACATAGCTTTCTATCCACCGCAACCGCCGCTTACTGCGCCGTTCTCCATAGGGCACCAGCTTAAAATGGCCGCGCACCCGCACGCGGTAGTCAAGCCGCCAACCCCCGCCGCCTTGACGGGGACGGCCAAAATGATCGGCTGGCGACCGGAGCTCGGCGATCCGGAACAAACTATGAGTCTTGTGGCGCGCCTTGGCTTTCTTGCGTTGGCGGAGCGTGCTCGGATCGAACCGGGGCAAAACTCCACGGGTTCTTGTTCTAAAGTAGCCCGATAGAGCAGCACGAGCTGGATGAAATCAGAGACGGCGCATCGCACTTCCGCCCGATCGAGCGGTATATCCGCCTGCCCATAGGGCAATTCCTCGGAGGTCAGCATCCAGGCATAGCGCCCCAGCATCCGGTCGCTTCCGGGCGCGGTGATCACCGCAACAGCGGCCACGGCGCCTTCCTGGAGCGGGGTGGGCTGGGTAAACACCGCCCGGATCTGGTGGGACTCATCAAGCAGGAGCGCGCGGTGAGGCAGGTCGAGATACCACGTATGCTCTCGCAGCAACGGCCAATGCTCGGTGGCTTGGGTAGGGGGACTGGCCTGGGCCAGATCCTCGGCCAGGCTCGCAGGCACCTTCAACCCCCGCGGGCTGAACATAGCGGCTGGGAGGGAATCCGTCGCGCCGGCCTGGAGCCCGAGATCCTGGGGAATGGAACCATCCAGGCAAAACGGCAGCAGCGCGGCAAAAAAAGTGGTGGTCACGGCCCTCTGCTCGCCTGCCTTCAGCGGGAGGCCGGAAGAGGGCTGGGCGTAATTAAATAAGGTAAACCCCCGGCTTTGCCGGGTTGCGACCAGCGAGCTGGGTGGTAGCACACAAATCCCAGCTCTCAAGGATAGGACCGAAAGTACTGGCTGTACAGAGATATGGTCAGGCCCTGTAGCATCCAGGTGCCCCTACCCGGACGTGCTGCGGAGTCATCCAAGGTGCGAAGCTTCGGGGACAATGATTCGACCACTGGAAGCCTCATCCGGTCGAGAACTAGGGGAGGATAGAGAGGGTGAACGCAAGTGAAGAACCTACGTAAAGGCTCGTGAAGCCGAAACTGCCAAAGAGGCTGCCAGGCAGTGCCAAAAGGCAAGCGGGTAGGCCCAGGGTAGACCTGCGACCCTGGCGATGCTCACCACGCCCGTCGGGTCACAGGTTCCACTCTACTCCATTCGCATCTTTAGTCCTATCAACTGGGTAAGCCCCATTTGCCCCGCCGATAGGCGGTAGCCTGACCGCAAGGGAGGGAGATGGCGGAGGGGGTAAAGGATGCCGGAGGAAGCGAACGCCGACCCTGTAATGGGGACGGATAGGGCTTCAAGCTTTGGCCTGACCTGAAAGGGTGCTGACTTCCGGCGGGTCTCGACGATAGCGAAGCACTGAAGTGACGTGAACGGTTGGAGACGTTAGACAATGCTAGTCATTGAACAGACCAACGGGCGGGAGCTGACACGCTGGGCCGATATTAATTGGTCCACCGTGGAAGCGAACGTGCGCCGGCTTCAGGGCCGTATCTATCGTGCTGCGGCGACAAAGCAGTAGAGGCGCGAGCCGTATGACAAGTAATTGTCGTGTACGGTTCCTAGGGGGCGGGGTCACAGCAATGTGACCCTGCTACCCGGCGGTCATTTAACTTGCCAGGTTGGACAGACACATCCATTGGATGGCCTCCCGATCGGTGCGCAAGCTCTTGGTGAGGGGAGTACCCTGAAACCTATCCAGCGCGCCAGCGACGTAGTAGTCCAGCCAGGTTAGCATGAAAGACTCTTTTGTTGATTGGGATAATACCATTTAGAAAAAGATATATATGTTCTGGATTGTATCGTGGCGTAGATTTTTTACTGATTAACTTGCCTCTTCCCGCAGCGAAAAACAAGAAAAAAAGTGGGGAGGGGCATTGAGTAAAATAAACCCTCGGATACTGTTGGCGAATGCGCTGCTCATGGTGCCAATGCGGCAAAGCGCGAGGTTCGCGTGGTCGCTCGAGGCAGATCCGTCAACCACGCCACAAGCCGCTCCAGGTTGATGGCTGCCACTGTTGCCACTTGCTGGAGGTATGTTCTACAAGTGACACATAACAAGCGGTCAACCGGACCGCCTGTAAGCTGCGTTTGTCGGTTCCCTCCGCCCTTCGGGCTACGACGGCCGATTACCTCAAGCGTTAGATCTATTCGAAGTCCTGTGCGTATGAGCAATTTTTTATGTGTGTCGGAGGTAATAATCAAGTTCACACGCCTACCCATATCTCTGAGTCAGAGATTAGAAGATGCAACTCGTAGCTAACGGCCCCGATATTCCCGAGGCGCTGTTGCAGGCACACGAGGAAGGCCTCGTGGTATTCTTCTGCGGCGCGGGCATTTCCTACCCGGCCGGGCTGCCAGGTTTCAAAGGTCTAGTAGACGCGATCTACCACCTCGTCGGTACCATGCCCAATGCCATTGAAGAGGAAGCCTACAAACGCAAGCAGTTTGACGCTACGCTGGACCTTCTGGAGCGGCGCTTGCCTGGGCAGCGGCTGGCAGTCCGCAAGGCCTTGGCCGAGGCGCTACAGCCAAAGCTGCGCCGCAAAGGCGCCACCGACACCCACGCTGCCCTGTTGCAACTAGCGCGCAGCCGCGACGGGGCGCTGCGCTTGGTGACCACCAACTTCGACCGCATCTTCGAGCGGGTGGCCAAGCGCAATAAGCAGTCGATCAACACTTACGCGGCGCCGATGCTGCCCATTCCGAAAAACAGCCGCTGGAATGGGTTGGTATATCTGCACGGTCTGCTGCCGGAGCGCTCGGATGCAAGCGCCTTGAATCAGCTGGTGCTCACCAGCGGCGACTTTGGCCTGGCCTACCTGACCGACCGTTGGGCAGCGCGCTTTATCAGCGAGCTGTTCCGCAACTACGTGGTCTGCTTCGTGGGCTACAGTATCAACGACCCCGTGCTGCGCTACATGATGGACGCGTTGGCCGCCGACCGGAGGCTGGGAGAGACCACGCCCCAAGCTTACGCCCTGGGCGACTGTGCACCCGGACAAGAAAGCGGCAAGATCATCGAGTGGGAAGCCAAGGGCGTTGTACCAATCCTTTACGAGGTGCCCGCCGGCACTCGCGACCATTCGGCCCTGCATCGCACCTTGAAGGCTTGGGCCGAAACCTACCGCGATGGCATTCTTGGCAAGGAGCGAATCGTGGTGGACTACGCCATGGCGCATCCATCTGCAAGCACCCGGCAGGATGACTTCGTTGGCCGCATGCTTTGGGCGCTGTCCCACGAATCGGGGCTGCCCGCTAAACGATTTGCCGACTTTGACCCCGTGCCGCCACTGGACTGGCTGGAGCCGTTTTCGGAGAAATGCTACCGGCACGGCGACCTGGCGCGTTTCGGCGTGCCACCGCATGCCGAGGTGGACGACAAACTCTGCTTCAGCCTGGTCTGTCGCCCTGCACCCCACACCCGGACACCGTGGATGATGCTGGTGTCGGGCGGCCCAATGGACAGCCAATGGGACGACAGGATGCGCCATCTCGCCCGCTGGCTGGTGCAGCACCTCGACAATCCAGACCTAATCCTGTGGCTGGCCCAGCACGGCGGCCTATTGCACGATCAGCTGGTACGGCTCATAGAAGACAAACTGGACACGTTCGCCCGCCTGGAACGCGAAGGCAATACGGACGAATTGGCGCGCATTCGGGCCCAGTCTCTGGACGCCATCCCCCGGCCGCTGCTGCGGCCCATGTGGCGTCTGCTGTTAACAAACCGGGTGAAATCGCCCTGGCGTGGCCTGGATCTCTATCGTTGGAAGGACCGGCTCAAACGCGATGGCCTGACCGCCACGCTGCGTTTCGAGTTGCGCGAGCTACTAGCCCCCAAGGTCGCGTTGGAAAAGCCATTCTGCTGGCGCGAGGACGACACTGAGACCGAAGCCCCCGAGCGCTTGAAGCAGCTCGTCGATTGGGAATTGGTGCTGGCCGCCGACCATGTGCATTCTTCGCTCAATGATCTAGCGGATGCCGAGTGCTGGCGTAACGCCTTACCGGCACTGCTTGAGGATTTTCAACAACTGTTGCGCGATGCGCTGGACCTGCTGCGTGAGCTGGGCGAAGCCGACGATCGCGGTGACCGCTCGTATTGGGATTTGCCTTCCATCAGCCCGCACTGGCAAAACCGGGGCTTTTGCGATTGGGTAGCATTGATTGAGCTGGTGCGTGATGCCTGGCTGGCCGTTCGGGAAAGTGATCCCGCCCGCGCCACTCAGGTGGCGCAGACATGGTTTGCCGCGCCGTATCCCACCTTCAAACGCCTGGCGCTGTTCGCGGCCCGCCACGACGACTGCATCGCGCCGGCTCAATGGGTGGATTGGCTTTTAGCTGACGATGCGTGGTGGTTGTGGTCTTTCGACACGATGCGCGAAACCCTGCGCCTCTTAGTGAAACAAGGCCTTCACCTCACACCACAAGCGCGAGGCCAACTGGAAACCGCCATCCTGGCTGGTCCGCCGCGAGCGATGTACCAGGATGATATCGAGCCCGAACGCTGGCAAAACTGGGTGGATCGCTCGGTCTGGCTGCATCTCGCGAAACTGAAGTCATCTGGTGGGAACCTTGGTTTGGCCGCCACTGAACGGCTGGGCGCGTTATCGGCGGCACACCCGGAATGGCGCCTTGCGAACAACGAGTGCGATGAGTTCTCCCGCTGGACGAGTGGTACCGGCGACCCCGACTTCGAGGACAACATTGAGGTCGACCTCGCGCCGCGCAAGCGAGGTGAGCTGGTCCACTGGTTGAAAAAGCCACCGCCTTCTAAGCATCTCTTCTACGAGGATACCTGGCGCGAGACCTGCCGCGCGCGGTTCTTCCATTGCGCCTATGCGCTATGCGACCTCGCCCGGGAAAGGCAATGGCCTTCCGGACGCTGGCGCGAAGCCTTGCAGGCCTGGAGCGAGGAAGAACGGGTATTGCGCTCATGGAGATTTATCGCACCGCTGGTCCAAACCATGCCGGACGAAATGCTGAGGGATATCGCGCACAGCCTTACCTGGTGGCTGAAGGCTGTCTCAAAATCCTTGGACCGCCATGAAGACATCTTCCTGGGCCTGTGCCGACGCATCCTTGCATTGCCGCATCAGGATGGGATGGATACCGATCAATCCGTCACCCGAGCCATTAATCACCCAGTTGGCCACGTCACACAGGCTTTGCTGAACCTATGGTTTAAACGAAAGCCCAATGACAACGATAAGCTACCGGCCGACCTGGAACCCATCTTCACCCAACTGTGTGACATCGGCGTGGCACAGTTCCGCCACGGTCGCGTGCTGCTGGCATCGCGCCTCATCGCCTTATTCCGCGTGGACCGGTCTTGGACGGAGGCCCATTTGCTGCCACTGTTCGACTGGACGATTGACGCCGCTGAGGCACGCGCGGCCTGGAAAGGTTTCCTGTGGTCCCCGCGCCTGTATCGGCCGCTGCTGATCGCGTTCAAAACACAATTCCTCGACACCGTCCGCCACTACTCGGAGTTGGGTGAGCATGCCCAGCAATTCGCCGCATTTCTGACCTATGCGGCGCTGGACCCGGTAGACACTTATACCGCGGAAGAATTCCAGACCGCCCTTGGCGCATTGCCGCAGGAGGGTTTGCACAAAGCTGCGCAGGCACTCGTCCAGGCGCTGGAAGGGGCTGGCGAGCAAAGAGAGGACTACTGGGTCAATCGCATTCAGCCGTTTTGGCAAGCCATCTGGCCCAAATCCCGCCAACTGGCCTCGAAGAGCATCGCGGGAAGCCTCGCCCAGCTCAGCATTGCCGCCCGTGGCCAATTCCCCGCAGCATTGGCTGCTGTTCTGGACTGGGTACAGCCGATTGAGCATCCTCACTTCGTCGTGCGCCTGTTGCACGAATCAGGTTTGCCTGGACGATTTCCGGAGGATGCGCTATGCCTCTTAGATGCCATCATCGACAATCAACCCCGGGCGCCTCGAAAATTGGGACAATGCTTGAACGCTATTGCGAAGGCTGCGCCCGCTTTGGAGCAAAATCACCGCTATCAGCGGTTGACAGAGTACTCCCGGCGACGTGGCATTTGATCGTGAGTTCGGAAACCCTTGCCACATCAGGTTAGTCAGTCTATTTCATGTTGGAGACATAGGAGACGCTTATGTCAATGCCTAGCGGTTACGTGCGCTGCCACGGGTGCGATTTCGAGGGCGTTATGCAGCGACGTCCGATCACGCTTGAGTACGTGCTTCCCGGTGGGGCCGTGGTTCAAGGATATCGTGTATTTTCTTGGTGCTCCTCATGCGAAAATGTTACTGAAGCAGAGGAAGCATTTGACACCGATTCAATTCAAGCCGAAATTGACTCGCTCAGGCAACAACAGGTTGGTTTCATTGGCCGCCTTTTTGGTGGTGGAAAGGCGGAAGATGTTGAAATTAAGCGTCTTCGGGGAAGGCTCCAGCTCGCACAACTTAGGCAGTCGGGGCCGCGCTGTCTGAGATGCGGGGAAACAACGGTAGTCCCTCTGGCCTTTGATGAGAGCGGAACATCTAGTATCGTCCATACATGTGGCCGTCGCCTCTTCATGGTTCCCGAAGATCCCGACGCTCCGCGATTTATGTTCAGGCCAGAGGCGATCCGGCTTGACCCAGAGGGGTGGAAAATTTGAACTCATGAAAAAAAACCCGACTTTCCGACCCCCTATTTTTAAGTTACTCATTTTTCGGCCTTTTTGAATCCTGGCTTTAAACTGGCACGAATTTTAATTTAGTATTTTCCGTAAGTTACGAAGGGGGGTCGGAAAGTCGGTTTACCCCTAATAGCCCAGACATTTTCCAGGGCTGTAAAGCAGAAGCCACTTTTTTTGCTCGACGGAGTCTGTACGATCTTGGATATTTCGGATTCAGAAAATTCAGCTCATCTACGAGCTAGAGGCCAACTCTCACGTGAAGTAGCGAAGCGATGCACTAACTGCCCGTCATCGCCTCTGTATTGCCTTAAGACCGCGCCGACCCACTTAGCTTGACCGACAGCCCTGCTGATAATATCAACAGCCCGATTGGTAGCGATCACTAACCAGCCTTCGCCGCAAACTTCATCTATCCGGGGTGGACTTCTATCGATTGGGCCGTCCATCCACCAGAGGCTTTCAGCCATCAACTCACCATTGCTATCGATCCAGCGGAACAAGCCCTCAGAGGCCAATTGCCATCCCAATGCAAGCGCGAGAGAAGGATTCAGGGCCAGCCAGTTACCGCCACCCCAATCTACTTGGTACGGTCTCCCATAGATCACGGTTGATGGCTCATCAGCTCCAGATAGCTTTGGGTAATCACACACGTTCCAATCGCTACACCAAGGGAAAAATTGGTCCGCGCTATCAATCTGTCCCGGAGTCGGCCAATCGGGATGGCAAACCATGGAAAAGCGGTACTCGGTGGGGGTCTTCCAATCCAGGCTGCGGATACAAGTTAATTCTCCCAACACTACAAATCCATTTGCAAGAATGGGAACGAATACCTCTATTGCCTCGGCTCCCTTTTCGACCCAGGCAGTATCTGGATACGGCCCCATGATCCGTGGAGAGGGCATATGAATGCATTCTAGTCTGGCGATAGGCTCACGTAACGACAGGGCTGAATCGTGGCGTCGGAACCATCCCTCCAAGAAGTTTTGGCTGCGACTATCCAGTCTGCCGGCATCAAGCAATTCAGCCACCAAATATGAGATAGCCAACAGCGCCACCTGAGGCCGGGGGCGATGGTAAGTGATCTCTAATTTCATGGCGCGCAGCCATATACGAAGTTTCTCCTCGGCTGCCTTGTTCCATTCCTTCTCTGGTGCCAAAGCCCGCTTAAGTGCAGTTGTGCGCGCCAATAAATTCGGAAGAGGTAAGCCAGTTAATTTATAGAGGAGCGTCAGATCCGACTTAAACGGCTGAACCATCTCCAATGGATCATGAGTGTCAGGAAAAACCTCACCGGGCTTCAAGACATGGGTTGGAACTGCCTCTTCAGTGTTCTGGAGTGAGGGTAATTCCAGCTTGAAAATTGAGGGGAGTCGCCTGCGATCATCTGATACCTGCTCCGGCTCTATCGCCAGTGGCCGCACAAGTCCTAGCGCCATTCTGCGGACTACAAAATCAGGGGACGCACACAGCACACTCAGCTGATCGGCAAAACTTCCAATAAAATCGGGACGCTCGGGATAGACTGACTCCAATACGGCAAGGGCTTGAATAGGCCGAATGCCTTTGTCGCCCAGGAAATTCGCCAGCTCCAACTGCAAAGGGTTGTCGCCAAGCCGATCGAGCACCATCCGGCATAGAGTCCGATGGGCCATCTCCCTAATCTCTGGGATTGGGATGTCAGCCGCCCGAAAACTAAAATAGGCCAGCATCTCATAAGAAGTGGTTGGATCTGGAGTCAAATCAAGATCAGGCGGAAGCTCTTTTGGATCAGCGAAGTCGCTGAGCTGATACACATGCTCCCGGATTTCTTCCCAAAGAGCCTTCAGTGGCGGTACCTCAAACAGGATTTCGCTCAAATCTTCCAGATTAGCCAGCAAATTGGAAGGGTATCGATAGTCAGCTAGATAATCGTCCACCAAGCATTCGATTGCCCTTTGGCGCCAAACCTCCGGGTTAATAGTTACCAACGCTCTCAAAATAACCTGCCGGCTGCCTCCATCAAACCAACGATCCCAGCCTTGAGGCCGTGTCTCATTCACCAGCGGCTCCACTATTTGCAGTGCCTCTTCCGTAAAGCCCAGGGCGTAGAGGCGCTCTGCAAAAAGCGCCTCAACCCTATAGCCTGGCTGGAAGAAAGAAAGGCTCTCACGGAGTTGATATATCTGCTCCCGTGTGAGCCCCTTGGCCAAAGGACGTACCAGGCTATCCCAACGAAAATGCTCGGTGGATTCGACAGTATCGATTAGAGAAAGGAGCTCTCGGTACGATCTGACACGGAGCTGAGCATCCTCCGTGGTGAGTATCTCACCGGTCTTTAAAGTAAGCGCCGGCTGGCCTGCGCCATCCCTTTTTGTCGGAGTTGTCGGCAAGCGTTTGCTGAACTCAGATTCTTCCCCACCAACCTTGCGGAGTCCTATGAGCAAGTTCTTCCACCAATCCAGACGGATAGAAGGAAACGCCCTGATTTCGATGGTGCGCGCCAGATCCGCAAGTAAGTTTTCGGCTTGCTGGGCACTTCGTACTTCATGGCAGCGGGCGGCCAGAGTCTCTGCCAATTCCGGCAGGACTCCCGCTGCGAAGGGGATAAGCAGGTGGCGAGCAACGGCGAAGATAGCCTCGATCGGTGGATCGTCGTCCTGGAGGGCAGCTAATAGCAGGCCATTCACCGCCGAGGTATAGTGAAGAGCATGTCGGTCGAATAGCCATTCCACAAGTGGGAGGCTATAGGCCGGCTTCCAAGTGGCAACCAGTTTTACCAGGTCTATCGCGGCATCCTGTATGTCTCGCCCCCGGTTGGATTGTTCGAGACTTACTAACACTGCCGCGAATTGCCGAACATCTTCTACTGTCGTCCCTGGGAAGGTGGAATTGATCCGTTGCAACCACTCCATCCAGCGCGAAAATTGGGTATCCTTGTCGTGGTAGATGCCAAACGTGTCCTGCAGTATTTTCGGCAAGAGCTTTTGGGCCCGTTCGGTCTCGCCAAGCTTGATCCAAGCTCGCGTAAGCCGCTGATAGTTGTTAATACGGCTTTGTATATCGTTGTCTGCCCCGATCTCTGTTTCGATACATGCCAGCCTGTTGACTAGACGCTCCCGCAAATCATCCGCCTCATAAAGGGCTATTGAGATCTCTTGGCGCCAATCGACACTCCAAAATCCCTTGTCCTTGGCCCAGCGTTCTTCAAATGCCTTGCTCAAGGCCTGCACGGCCGCCATTCCGTGGGTAGCCGCTGCCTGGATGGCGAAGCGGAAAAAGTCCTGTGCAGCACTTTCGAGCTCATACCATCCGTACCAATCCCGGGCCTCTAGGAAATCGCGCCGGAATAGTCTCAACGCTGAGCGAAGCTCGCTTACCACAGCACTGGGAGTCCACACGTCACCGGCCCAGGCCCGCCCCCATAGATTGGCGATAATGACCAGATGCCGCTCAAACAGCACGGTTCCCTGATGTTGCGGTTCTTCACTGCTTGGTACCGCCACCGTGGGTTCCATAGCTCTACCAAGGGCGGCCAGCAGTCGGTTCAGCCGGATCCGCCATGAGAATGGGCTAAGATTTTTCCGGTGGTGTCTGAATTTGCCCCATTGATAGAGGGGCGGCTGCCCTATCCCCTCAATCCAGCGAGCCGCCTCTTCCCGATCATTCCTGATACGAAGCAGAAACTCGGCGATCAGCAACCGGTCGTCTTTATCCAACTCAGCGGTCTGTGCCCATTCCAGAAGTCGATCAAGAGCCTGCCCGGTACTATCCTCGGGAGAACGGCGAAGGCAGGTTTGAAAATCTAGGTATATTAACCATTTTTCAGCGTCCTCCCGTGATTGCAAGTGGGACACCAGCGCATCCAGCTGAGTACTATCCCCACTTTCGAATACCTCGTCGATCAAGGCATTCAATGCCAAATCATGCACTGGTTCGACTTCTCGCTCAGAATCAACCGCTTCCCAAGCGTGATCCTTATTTATATCTACCCGCAGCTGCGAGATAGCCGTGAAAATCTGGTCTAAAGGTCGGAAGTGGTGAGCAACCCTAGCCCAAGCCTCCAGCCGGTCCAAATCAGATCCTTCTGTGTCTGTGGCTGATATACGGTTTGCACCCGAAAGCAGCTCCAAGGGTTCGGCAGCATTGAATATCATTCTTGCCGTCTCCCGCGCCCTGGCATCCATCAGGTGCGCACACAGATGCAGAGCTTCGATCGCTGAGATCCTCAGATGACGGCCGTCGAGGGCATAGTCCCGTGCAGCCTCCACGCCCTTCACAGCCAGCAGTAGACCCGGTAGGTCGATCTGATCCAAGGTGAATTGACGCTCGCCTAGTTCGTGCTCGATCAGCAGACAGCGAATGATCACAAGGGCATCTTGTCGGGCACGAGCGGCTCTAAGTACCAGGGTTATGTCCTCTCGGATAGCCTCCAGGGGACGCAAGGTGAAAAATTGCTGCCGGAAACGGTCCTGCTGGCCCAGTTTGAGCACCGCGTCCCAGTCGTCGGCATAGGCACAATGGTAGATCTCTTCCCAGGTCCATGACAAATCTGTACCGCTGGCTGCAGCGTAGTCAGCAAGCTTCCGGTGATAGTCGCGATGCCGCTTATCGTCATAGTCGCCGAATAAGTCGCGGCTTGTCTTGTCTAGGATGAACTGCCTGAAGCTGTTGTGGAAGAAGTGCCACCGCGTGTCGGTCTCCTTGCGGAAATAGTGTTGGGCCTGTTTCAGGAATTCAGCTACGGTGGCTTCTTCCACCCAATCGACCAACGCCTTTGGGTTCGGCGGAACCCGCATGCGGGCGATCAGCGCGAACAGTTCGACGAGCGCTCTATTACTTTCGAGCTTCTGCCAGTAGAGTTCGTAACTTTGCTCAATGTGGCCGCGGTATGGGTCGGTTTCGGCGAGGAGGCCTTGCAGCTGCTCCTCACCGACGGCTAAACACAGACGCTGAACCAAGTAGATCAAAGCTAACGGGTGGCCGTCGGAAAGACGGAAAACCTCTTCCTTTTGAGCAGCCGTTAGGTGGATAGGAAAGTTTGCATCATCCAGCATTGCAAACACGGCCTCTCGGTCCAGCGGCTTGATGGCCAGGGTACGTCCTTGCTCGCGAAGGTGCACCTTGATGGCGGGAGACAAGCCTTTCAGCTCGAGCGTCTGCGTGCCAAGAATGAATAGGACCCCCTTAGGAATCGAGTCCGGGTGAGGCAAATCTGCGAGCAAACTCCGCTCGGGTGTTTGCTCCCGTTCAATATGGTCGAGCCCGTCCACCAAGATCAGGGTGAGGATGCCATCCTCGGCCCACTTTCGGTGGATCTGCGTCAGTTGTTCGGAGAGTAGTTCCTGATAGCCCTCCCGGGTTGTGGGCTGGCTTCGAGGTTGTTCTCCATGAAAGCCCTGGCGTTGTAACGCCAGACATACATCATGCAAGAAGTGCGAGGCCTCACCTCTGCCCTGAAAGGGGCTGTCAGGGACGAAAGCATAATAACGAACGAGCCGATAACCCTTTTTGTAGCGGAGGGTATGAGTCAGCGTGGTTGACTTACCAGAGCCGGGGGTACCGATCAGGGCCAGGTAACCACGATTGAGTTGATGCAAGCTTTCATCCAGATCGGCAACGGTTGCTTTGATGGGTTGATAGAGATCATCAATAGGGAATTCGTGGGAAAAACGTGCCTTGAACCTTGTCTCCCACCCCAATCGCTTTAAAATTTCATCGCGATCCAGCTGAACGGTGCGCCGTTCACCGCCAGCCATATCAAGAAACAGTATGGTGAGTCGATCTATATCTTCTACTCGTTGCCTACTGTCACGCCCCCCAAGTGTATCAACCTCTGGCAAGCGATAGTTGAATCTGAATTCACACGCACGTAGGAACTCCAGGAACCGGGGTTGGTCGAGCTGTGATGCTTTTTGGAGCGCATCTAGTACAGGCCGCCAGCAGGCCGGCGCGTTACCCAATCCGTGAACGACCCATGTCCTGTTGCTCCAACAGTCCCTCAGAAATCCCTGAAAATGAGGCTGATCGGGCGCAGGCTCACCATGGGGGATTCTTGCCCGGGTCGACGGGATATGACGGCTTATCAGGTGGACGTGGACCTGCCGATCGGGGTACGCCCTGGATAATCTATCCCACCCATCGGCGAGTTGCCGAACAAGGCTAGGACGCTGCTCACCAGAGCGAGTTTGATCTTCCTTAGTTAAATCTGTAAAGCTGATATTCTCCGTATTTTCTGCCCATTTCACTTGGAAGGCATCCAGGCGACCTTCCGAGGAAATCTGAATATCATCGACTTGTCCTGCCTCGGGATCGGCTACACGGAACCACTCCAAGGTGCCTTCGAGCAGTGCGCAATAGATGAGGTCAGCTGCGATTGTGTACTGAGCTTTGTAGCCCACCATTGCGGCGCGTTCACCATCAGCTGGACGTTTTCTACTTGCCATTATTTCGTGCACTGACAAGGTTCAGATTCGAGCAACCAATAACACTCCATCAGATTATCCATGGAAAACCAATGCTCATGTTGACTATAAGCGCTCATCACCATTTCCAAAATCGTGCAGTTAGAGCAGGTTCTATATACTCAGAATTATTTGTGTAGCGCCACCATCTGGCGTTCAATCCAAATAGCCTCTCTTTATCGGCAAGGGGTGAAACTCGCTTACACGTGTTCTCCTCAAAGGTGGTAATGATAGGTGAACGTAAATACCAGGCAACAACCCGCCCC